>JAVRPF010000837.1:0-3431 GCA_032162385.1 Mycobacterium sp. | reverse complement strand
CGAGCCGTCGCAGACCGCGGCGGTGCAGGCGTGCCTCCAGTTCGGCGAGCAGGCCGTCCAGCGGCGGGCAGGCAAGAAGAAGTTGTTCGGCAGACGCGAGGTGCTGCCGGGTGTCGGGGTGTACCTCGACGGCGGGTTCGGCGTCGGCAAGACCCACCTGCTGGCATCGACGTACTACACGCTGGCGGCCGCCGATGCCGGGCCCGCGGCGTTCGCGACGTTCGGTGAACTCACCCAGCTGGCTGGGGTTTTCGGCTTCGTCGAGTGCATCGAGCTGCTCGCCGACTACCTGGTGGTGTGCATCGACGAGTTCGAGCTGGACGACCCGGGCAACACGACGCTGATCTCGCGGTTGCTCTCCCAACTGGTCGAGCGCGGCGTGTCGATCGCGGCGACGTCGAACACGCTGCCCGAACAGCTGGGGGAGGGCCGGTTCGCCGCACAGGACTTCCTGCGGGAGATCAACACGCTGGCGCAGATCTTCACCACCGTCCGGATCGACGGTCCGGATTACCGGCATCGTGACCTGCCGCCTGCGCCGGATCCGTCGTCCGACGACGAGGTACGTGCCGGCGCGGCCGACGTGCCTGGCGCGACGCTGGACGACTTCGACGCGCTGTGCGCGCATCTGGCGACCATGCATCCGTCGCGCTACCTGGCACTCATCGAGGACGTGACGGAGGTGTTCATCACCGGGGTGCACCCACTCGACGACCAGAGCGTGGCGCTGCGGCTGGTGTCGCTGACCGACCGGCTCTACGACGCGGGGATCCCGGTGGTGGCGTCGGGCACCAAGCTGGACACGATCTTCAGCGAGGAGATGCTTGCGGGCGGGTTTCGCAAGAAGTACCTGCGGGCCACGTCGCGTCTGCTCGCGCTGACCCACGCGGGTCGGCGGTAGCGGCAGACATCACAGCGGGCGCACCATCACGTAGTCGTTCTCGACGCCTGCGCCCAATCGGAACGTCTTGGTGCCGCTCGTCACGAAGCCGTGCTTGGCGTAGAACCGTTGGGCCCGTTGGTTTTCCTGGTTGACGCCGAGCCATACGCACGCGGCCCCGAGTGTGCGTGCCTGGTCCAGTGCCGCCGACATCAGGGCGGCCGAGACGCCCGCGCCGTGCACGTCGGGCAGCACGTACATCTTGGACAGCTCGACGGCGGGTCGCAGTGGTACCGCGCGCTGGACGTCGCCGTCATCGATGACACCACGAATCAGCATGGCGTAGCCCAGGATTCGGCCGTCAGCGCGGGCGGTCAACACCACCCGCCCAGGGTCGGCGAGGTAGTCGGAGAACCGGGTCTGCGACAGGTTCTCGGCGATGAACGCGGCAACGTCGTCGGGTCCGGTCGACGGTGGGCAGGCCAGCGGGAAAGTGCGTGCCGCAACGTCAGCGAGGTCGGGTAGGTCGTGCTCAGTTGCCGAAGTGACTTGGACAGCCATACCGCGTCAGGGTAGCGGCGTTCCCGGCTGCCAGATGTTCCACTGCGCGAGGTGGGCGCCGGTTTGAGGATTGATCAGGACGACGTTGGTGACGAGGTCACGGTAGACCTGCCAGTACACGGCGCCGTTGACCGTCGAGCCCGGCGGCGCATTCTGCAGCGCGGTCGACAGGGCGTCGGGCGCGTCGGTGTTCTTCTGTGCGTACGCGTCCGCGTAGGGCGTGACGCCGTTGAACGCGAACAGGATGGACGCAATGAACGGGTTCGGCGCCTGAATCACGTGGACGGTGATCGGCGCACGCCACGGACCGCCCTGGTCGCGCCAGCGGGGCGAGCCGGTCGGCGTGTAGCCCGGCGGAGGGTCGGTAGGGAGCACGTCGTGCACCGTGATGTCGGCGACGATGCCCTTGAACTCGACGTGCAGCGTGTCACCGAGGTTGCCGATCGGTATGACCGCGGCGGCGGCGGGTGGGGCCACGCCGATGCCGACGGCGGCCACCACGGCGATGAGGAACACCAACCAGCGACGCATGCCCAGCCTCCCTTTTGCTGCCTCGCATCTTGGCACACCGGTGGCGTGGCGAGGGGACGATCGGCGGTCAGGCCGTCCAGGGGCCCATGCCGCCAACCTTCTCGATGCGGATTCGGGTCAGCAGTCCCGCCGGCGCGTTGGGCGGCGGGAAGTGCTCGCTGGACCCCAGCATTGTCTCGGCCAACTCGGTAAGGAGCTCCGGTGCGCCCCCCTCGACGATCCGTGCCGTGCCGGTGATCGACAGATACTTCGTCTGCTGGCCCGGGCTGGCGGGGGCGAGGATGGTGACGGCCACCCGTGGTTCACGGCGGATGTTGCGGGTCTTCTGGTACTCGGTCAGGTGCGCGCTAACGAGTTCGTCGCCGTCCGGTGTCGACTGCAGGGCCACCCAGACCACGGATATTTGCGGACTGCCGTCGGGGTTGATGGTGACCAGCGTGGCGTCGGCGCCGTTTCCGATGAGCGCGCGGGCGGAGTCGTCGAGTTTCATGATCCTGTTCTACCGCTACGACGCCGGTTTCATTCCCGAATCACTTCTCGGTCAGCGAGCGGAGCACTTCGACGAGCTCGTCCTCGGCCCGCTGCTTGTCGACGCCGAGCGCGTGCAGGGGGCCGTCGCCCGCCTCGGCCTCGAGGAGTGCGAGCAGGATGTGTTCGGTGCCGATGTAGTTGTGCCCCAGGCGAAGTGCCTCGCGGAACGTCAGCTCCAGAACCTTGCGGGCCGCTCCGCTGAACGGGATGAGCGCCGGCACGTCGTCGGCTGCCGGCGGCAGCGCCACCGCGGCACTAACGGTGTCCGCGTCGACGCCCTGCCCGGCCAGCAGCCGGGCGGCCAGCGAGTCGGGGTCATTGAACAACGCGAGCAGCAGGTGGGCGGGTTGGATCTCGTCGTTGGCCGCCGCGTGGGCCTTGTTCTGGGATTCGACGACCACGCTGCGGGCCCGCGGCGTGAACCGGCTGAAGCCTTCGTTCGGGTCGATCGGGTCGGCTTTCGCAAATGGGCCGGCCTTCGGGACGAACCGCTTCTGCGCGGCCTGTTTGGTGACGCCCATGCTCTTGCCGATGTCGGTCCACGAGGCGCCGGACCGGCGGGCCTGATCGACGAAGTGGCCGATCAGGTGGTCGGCGACTTCGCCGAGGGCCTCGGCAGCCAGAACTGCGTCGATCAACTGTTCCAGCGGGTCCTCGTGCACCTTCTTGATCGCGGTGATGAGGTCGTCGAGGCGGACGGGGTAGGCAATCTGACTCGGTTCGACCATGCGTCAACTCTAGGTTGACGTCCTTGTTTCGTCAACCACGGGTTGACGCTGACCGCGCCGACGCCACGGCCGCGTCCTCCGTTCGCGCTACTCCACGACGAAGACCGGGATCAACCGCGTCGTCTTGGTTTGGTACTCGGCGTACGGCGGGTAGGCCTCGACCGCAAGCTTCCACCACTGCTCGCGTTCGGCGCCATCGA
>JAVRPF010000836.1:0-2541 GCA_032162385.1 Mycobacterium sp. | reverse complement strand
GCTCGGCTGGGAACGCTGGGTGTCATTGATCATCGCCGCCGCAATCGTGCTGACATACACCGCGCTGGGCGGCCTGTCCGCGGCGATCTACAACGAAGTTCTGCAGTTCTTCGTGATCCTTGCCGCGCTGATACCGCTCACCGTGTTCGGGCTCATCAAGGTCGGCGGATGGAACGGACTGAAGGACAAGGTCATCGACGCCACCAAGTCCGACGGCTCGGTGACCGCGTCGGTGCACGAGCAGTTGAACTCGTGGCCCGGCCAGGCGCTCAGTGGTTTCAGCAGCCCGGTCTGGTCGGTGATCGGGATCGTGTTCGGGCTGGGATTCGTGCTCTCCTTTGGCTATTGGACGACCAACTTCGTCGAGGTCCAGCGCGCCATGGCGTCGGACTCGATGTCGGCGGCGCGGCGCGCGCCGATCATCGCGTCGTTCCCCAAGATGCTGATCCCGTTCGTGGTGGTGGTGCCCGGCATGATCGCCGCCGCGACGATCGGGGACATGATCCATTTGAAGGCCACCGGCTCGGGCGGGGTCACCTACAACGACGCCATGCTGCTGATGATCCGCGACATCCTGCCCAACGGTCTGATCGGCGTCGCGGTCGCCGGTCTGATGGCGTCCTTCATGGCGGGCATGGCCGCGAACATCTCGGCGTTCAATGCGGTTCTGAGCTATGACATCTGGCAGCAGTACGTGGTCAAGGACCGTTCCGACGACTACTACATCAAGGTGGGCCGGTACGCGACGGTGGCCGCGACGATTCTGGCGATCTTCACCGCCCTGATCGCCGCGGGCTACTCCAACCTGATGGACTACCTGCAGACCCTGTTCGGGTTCTTCAACGCACCGCTGTTCGCGACCTTCATCCTCGGCATGTTCTGGAAGCGGATGACCGCCACTGCCGGTTGGACGGGCTTGGTGGCCGGAACGTTGGCCGCGGTGGTCGTGTTCATTCTGTCCAAGGTCGGCATCATCGATCTGCCCGGGCAGGGCATGCCGTTCCTGGCGGCCGCCGCCGCGTTCATCGTCGACATCGCCGTCAGCGTCGCCGTCAGCATGGTGACCACGCCCAAACCCGCGGCCGATCTGGTCGGCTTCGTCTATTCCGAGACGCCGGTGGAGATCCGCACCGATCCGGCCGACGCAGGCAGACCCTGGTTCCAGCGTCCGGTTCCGCTGGCCTCGGTGATGCTCGTCCTCGTCATCGCCCTCAACATCGTCTTCCACTGAGATCTCTGCGAGGAGCCATCATGACCCGACCACACCCCCACCCGGTGTTGCTGCATCTGTTCGACATCCGCAACATCGTCGGCGCGCTGCTCGCCATCTACGGCGTGCTGCTCACCATCGCCGGATTCGTGCCCGCCATCCTGCGGGACCACAACGACCCGGCCGCCGCGAGCGACCGCACCGACCTCTACATCGGCACCGACGCCAACTGGTGGGTGGGGCTCATCCTGCTCGCCGTCGGGGCCGGCTTCTTCACCTGGGCCTTGCTGCGCCCGCTGCGCCCTGACCAGACCGAGCCGGCATCCGACGAGACACCCGCCACGCCGGACGGGGGCTAGCTCGGATCGCACGCGGAGCTAGGCGGTCTGGCCATTGGAGCGGTTGGAGAATGTTGTTCTCCAATTACGCAATGTCAGTATCGTCTGAACCCGTGGAGTTCGAGAGGAGGTCCGTCGTCGTGGATGGGCTCAGCACCGGCTATCTCGAGGCCGGTGCGGGCGAGCCCGTCATCCTGCTGCACGGCGGCGAGTTCGGGGCCAGTGCGGAGCTCGGGTGGGAACGCACCATCGACGCGCTTTCCGGACGGTACCGAGTGCTGGCACCAGACATGTTGGGCTATGGGAACACCGCGAAGGTCATCGACATCGTCGACGGTCGCGGACTGCGGATCCGGCACGTCGCCCGGTTCTGCGAGGTGATGGGCGTAGCGACTGCGCACTTCGTCGGCAACTCGATGGGCGCGATCAACCTTCTCGCCGCCGACGCGACCTCGGAGAAGCCGGTGCTGCCGGTCCGCAGCCTGACCCTGATCTGTGGCGGCGGCGAGATTCAGCGCAGCGAGCACACCGATGCGCTCTTCGAGTACGACGCCAGTGTCGAGGCCATGCGCCGCATCGTGACGGCGTTGTTCTTCAATCCCACCTACCCCGCCGACGAGGAATACGTGCGGCGGCGCCACGAGTCGAGCACCGCTCCCGGCGCGTGGGAGGCGATCGCCGCGGCCCGCTTCCGCAGGCCCGGGCTGACATCGCCGCCGGCCCCGTCCACCACGCGCGCCTACGAGCGCATCACCGTGCCGACGTTGGTGATCGAGGGCGCAGGCGACAAGCTGCTGCCGTCTGGGTGGGCCGCCGACATCGCGGGCCGGATCTCCCACGGCCGCTCGGCCGTGGTCGACGGGGCCGGACACTGCCCCCAGATCGAACGACCGGACGTCGTCAACGAACTGCTTCTCAGCTTCCTCGAAAGGTGTTCTCTGTCATGAGCAATGAGCTGGCCGGCAAGGTGGCGATCGTCACCGGAGGCGCCTC
>JAVRPF010000835.1:0-7569 GCA_032162385.1 Mycobacterium sp. | reverse complement strand
GCCGCGCAGGGCGTCCTCGCCGGGTCCTACGACATCGTGATCGCCGCGGGCGTCGAGTCCATGTCGCGGGTGCCGATGGGCAGCTCGGTGCTGCCAGGCAGCGACCCGTTCGGCAAGGCATTCGCCGAGCGCTACTCCGAGGGTCTTGTCCCGCAGGGCATCAGCGCGGAGCTGATCGCCGCCAAGTGGGGGCTGTCGCGCACCGAGCTCGACGAGTTCTCCGCTAGCAGCCACGAGAAGGCCGCCCGCGCGACCAAGGAGGGGCTGTTCGACAACGAACTGGCTCCGATCGCGGGGTTGTCGACCGACGAGATCATCCGCCCCGGCACCACGGTCGAGACGTTGGCCGGTCTGCGGCCCGCGTTCCACAGCGAGGCGTACGCGGCGCTGTTCCCCCAGATCAACTGGGAGATCACGCCCGGCAACTCCTCGCCGCTGTCCGACGGCAGCGCCGCGGTGGTGATCACCAGCGGCGCGGTGGCCCGCAGCCTGGGGCTGAAGCCGTTGGCCCGCATCCACACCATGACGGTGGTCGGGTCCGACCCGCTCTACATGCTGACCGGCGTCATCCCGGCTACCGCGAAGGTGCTGGCCCGCGCCGGCCTGACGCTGGCCGACATCGACCTGTTCGAGGTCAATGAGGCGTTCGCCCCGGTGGTGCTGGCATGGGCCCGCGATACCGGCGCAGACCTGGCCAAGACCAACGTCAACGGCGGGGCCATCGCGATCGGTCACCCGCTTGGCGCCAGCGGTGCACGCATCATGACCACAATGGTGAACGCGCTCGAACAATGCGGCGGCCGATACGCGTTGCAGACGATGTGTGAGGGCGGCGGAATGGCCAACGCCACCATCATCGAGCGCCTCGCCTGAGTGGTTGGCTTCAGATTGCGCTGAGGGCCGTGGTTCTCGCGCGGGATCGCAGCCCTGAGCGCAATTTCGGCGGGAAGGTCAGGCGCGGCTGAGCTCGAACAGCGGGATGACGCGGCTGGTCTTCGACTGGTAGTCGGCGAATACGGGGGCGACGGCCAGAATCTTCGGCAGGATCTCATCGCGTTCAACCGGTGGGATTTCACGGGCGCGCGCCTCGTATGAGTCGGCGCCGACCTCGATGTGGGCCTGCGCGTTGGCCCGCAGGTTGTGCACCCAGGCCGGATGCTTGGGCGCACCGGCGTACGAGCCGAAGATGATCGTCTTTCCGTCGATGGTCAGGTACGCCAGCGGCGACAGCCGCGGCTCCCCTGACTTGGCACCCGTTGTCGTCAGCAGCAGCAGGTCGCCGCCGAACTCGGCCACCTTGCCGCCGTTGGCCCGGAATTTCGTGACGATGTCGTGGTTAAAGGCTTTGAGTGTGTTTTCGTCTGGCGCGGTCATTCCTCAGTCAAGCTCTTCGGCTTGGCGTCTATTCCGGATTCCTTGCGCTGCTGCGGGGTGATCGGCGCGGGCGCATCGGTCAACGGATCGACGCCGCCGCCGGACTTCGGGAAGGCGATGACCTCGCGGATGGAGTCGACGCCGGCGAGCAGCGCGGTGATGCGGTCCCAGCCGAACGCGATGCCCCCGTGCGGCGGCGCGCCGAAGGTGAACGCGTCCAACAGGAATCCGAATTTGTCCTGGGCTTCGTCGTGGTCGATGCCCATCATCGCGAAGACGCGTTCCTGGACGTCGCGACGGTGGATGCGGATCGAGCCGCCGCCGATCTCGTTGCCGTTGCAGACGATGTCGTAGGCATTGGCCAGCGCGCTGCCCGGATCGGTGTCGAACGTGTCCTCCGACTCCGGCCTGGGCGAGGTGAATGCGTGGTGCACGGCGGTCCACGCTCCTGAGCCCACCGCAACGTCGCCGGCTTCGGTGGCCTCGTTGGCCGGCTCGAAAAGTGGCCAGTCCACCACCCAGGTGAACGCCCATGCCGCGGGGTCGATCATGTCCAGCCGCTTGGCGACCTCGATGCGGGTGGCGCCCAGCAGCGCACGCGCCGTCTTCGCAGACCCGGCGGAGAAGAAGATGCAGTCCCCCGGCTTCGCGCCGACATGGCCGGCCAGCCCGTGGCGTTCGGCGTCGGTGAGGTTCTTGGCGACCGGGCCCCCGAGCGTGCCGTCCTCGCCGACCAGCACGTAGGCCAGTCCCTTGTGGCCGCGCTGCTTGGCGAACTCCTGCCAGCCGTCCAGGGTGCGCCGAGGCTGCGACGCCCCACCCGGCATGACGACCGCGCCGACGTACGGCGCCTGGAACACCCGAAACGTGGTGTCGGAGAAGTACTCCGTGCACTCGACGAGTTCGACGCCGAAGCGCAGGTCGGGCTTGTCCGAGCCGAACCGTCGCATCGCCTCGGCGTAGTCGATCCGTGGGATCGGCAACGGGAGGTCGTAACCGATCAACGCCCAGAGCGCCTTGAGCACCTCCTCGGATACGGCGATGACGTCGTCGGCGTCGACGAAGCTCATCTCCATGTCCAGCTGGGTGAACTCGGGCTGGCGGTCAGCGCGGAAGTCCTCGTCGCGATAGCAGCGCGCGATCTGGTAGTAGCGCTCCATGCCCGCCACCATCAGCAGCTGCTTGAACAGCTGCGGGCTCTGTGGCAGCGCATAGAACGAGCCGGGCTGCAGTCGCGCGGGCACGAGGAAATCGCGGGCTCCCTCGGGCGTGGAGCGGGTCAGCGTCGGCGTCTCGATCTCGATGAAGTCGTGGCCGGCCAGCACGTCGCGCGCCGCCGCGTTCACCTTGGAGCGCAACCGGATTGCGTTGCCCGGGCCTTCGCGACGCAGATCGAGGTAACGATACCTGAGCCTGGCTTCCTCGCCCGAGGTCTCGTCGAGCTGAAACGGCAGCGGCGCGCTCTCGCCAAGCACCGTCAGCGAGGTCGCGTTGACCTCGATGTCGCCGGTGGCGATCTCCGCGTTGGCGTTGCCCTCGGGCCTCGCCTCGACGACGCCCTCCACGGCGATGCAGAATTCGGCGCGCAGCCGGTGCGCCTGCTCGAGGACGTCGGCGTCGCGGAACACCACCTGTGCCACGCCGGACGCGTCGCGGAGGTCGATGAAGATGACGCCGCCGTGGTCACGCCGACGGGCCACCCAACCGGCCAATGTCACCTTCTGGCCGGCGTCGGTGAACCGCAACGAACCGGCGGCATGGCTGCGCAACACGAAGACTCCTCGAATGGTGGGTGGACCGACTGACCAGTCTAGAGGGCAGGTTCTGCCGGTAATTTGGCGACAGTGAGCATCGCACTCGTCGGCCCCGGCGCCATCGGTTCGACCGTCGCCGCGCTGGCGTACGCGGCAGGACACCCCGTCACCCTGTGCGGACGCACTCCCCGCGACTTCATCGAAGTTAGGACCGACGATGGGGATTCGATCGTGGTGCCGGGCCCCGTGCGCACCGACCCCGAAACCATCACCGAACCCGTCGACGTAGTGCTGCTCGCGGTCAAGGACACCCAGACTGACGCCGCCGCCGCGTGGCTCGCGCGGCTCTGCGACGAGAACACCGTGGTGTGCGCCTTGCAGAACGGTGTCGAGCAGGTCGAACGGGTAGGCCGGTACTGCCCGTCCTCGACGGTGGTGCCTGCCGCGGTGTGGATCTCCGCCGAGCCGCAACCCGAGGGGTGGGTGCGGCTGCGCAACCCGGGGCGGTTGGTGCTTCCCGACGACCCGGCCGCGAGGGGCCTTGCCGAAACCCTGCGCAATCCGTGCCTGTCCGTCGACACCGATCCCGACTTCGTCACTGCCGCCTGGCACAAACTGCTGACCAATGCCGTGGCCGGCCTCATGGTGCTGACCGGTCGGAGGTCGGGGATGTTCCGCCGCGACGACGTGGCCCGCGTGGCCCGGGACTACCTCGCCGAATGCCTCACGGTGGCGCGGGCGGAAGGCGCGAAGCTCGACAACGACGTGATCGAGGAGATCATCCGTTTGTTCAGCGGAGTGCCCGAGGACCTGACGACGTCGATCCTGACCGACCGCGAACACGGCAGACCGCTGGAGTGGGACGTCCGCAACGGCGTCGTGGCGCGCAAGGCCATCGGCCATGGGCTGGCCACGCCCATCACCGACCTGGTGGTGCCGCTGCTGGCCGCCGCCGGTGACGGGCCGGGCTGAGCCCAACGAGTAGACACCTCAGCCTACAGTGTCTACCCATGGCTGAGTCCAATCACAAGACGTCCAATCACAAGACCTATCCGTGCGAACGCGTCGATCTCGACTTCATCGCCAGTGCGACGGCGATCACCAAGGTGGTCTGGACCAGCTCCGAGCCGCGCGGCGTCGGCACCACCCGCACCGTCAGCATGCGCGGCGCCATCGTCGGCGACGAGGAGTTCATCGCGTGGGAGCCGTTCTCCCACATGGCCTTCCGGTTCAACCAGAGCACGTCGAACGCCGTCTCCGGATTCGCCGAGGACTACCGGGTGGTGCAGACGGCCGACGCTGCCATCTGACCTGGATGATGGCGATGAAGCCCAATGGGGTGGCCGGGCGGCTCGGCGTGCCCTTGGCACAACCGGTGATGGGTTGGGTGTTCCAGCGCTTCCTGCACAACCTGCGGCGTTACAGCGACGAGCGTTACGCCACCAGCGGTCCGGTCAGTACAGACCCGCCCACGCCAAACGCCTGACGGCGTCGGGATCGGCCACGGTGTCGTCGCGGGTCGATCGAATGACCCGCGTGCGGCGCTGCTGCGCGTCGTAGCGCGGCCAGTCCGGCCCCAGCTCCCCCGTGGCGAAGTTCAACCAGGTGCGCTGCATACGCCTGCCGACCGAGGGCTGCACCCGGCGACCCAGCGGGTGAATCTTGCGGCCCAGGTACGACGAATAGCTGTGTTGGACGTGCACGATCTCGCTGCCGTGCGTCGCGCCCAGCCCCAACGCGCGCAGGCTCCAAGCCGCGTGGTCGAACCGGTACACATACGTCGGGGCGTGCGCGCTGTATGCATCGGCGAACGCCCACGCGGGCGCGCAGAACATCGCGTCGGATCCAACGGCCACCAGCGCGTGGCGCCGCGGATAGTCCGGGTAGGCAGCCAGCACGCGTGCTCTGGCCTCCGGAGCCGTGCGGTCGAAGTAGGCGTCAATGCTCTCCCGCGTCGTCGGCAACATCGGCGGCTTGACCCACGCAAACATCGACGCCTCGTGGGTGTTGGTGCCGATGATCAGCGGAACCCCGGACACCGCGCCCGCGCGCGCCGCCTCGATCGGGTGGCGCGGCAGCAGGTCGACCCCGTGCGTCAGCCCGTAGGCCAGCTTTGGGCTTTCGGCCGCACTCTCGGACTGCAGCACACCCGCGGCACGACGCAGCGGGCGTTGCGGCAGTGCCTTGATCTCGTCTACGCCAACGCCGAGCTGCTCCACGAAGCGGCGGGCCCGACCGGCCCGCGTCTCGCGGTCGGCGATCAGCGGCAGCGCCGGGCTCTGGGCGATCGCGCGGATGAACAGGCCATCGGCCGCCGGGCTCGCCAGCAACGCCAAAACCGATGTCGCACCGGCTGATTCACCGAACACTGTGACCTGTTCGGCGTCGCCGCCGAATGCGGAGATGTTGTCGCGCACCCAGGCCAGCGCCGCAAGCTGATCCCGCAGGCACAGGTTGTCGTCGAACCCATCGCCCAGGTCGCCCAACTCGAAACCGCCGAATACACCGAGCCGGTAGGTCACGTTGACCACCACGACGTTGCCGTTGCGGGCCAGTCGCGAGCCGTTGTAGAGCTGCAACTGACCCGCACCGTAGACGAAGGCGCCGCCGGGAATCCATACCATCACGGGTAGCGAGCCGGTCGGGTCAGGAGACCACACGGTGACGGTCAGGCACGCCTCGTCGCGGATCTTCGGATCATCACGTCCTCCCCCGACGAAGGACCGGCCCTGCGGAGGCAACGGTCCGTGCTCGACGGCGTCGCGCACTCCCCGCCACGGCTGCGGCGCCGCAGGCGCGAGGAACCGCCTGTCACCTACGGGCTGCTCTGCGTAGGCAACGCCGCGCCACACGTTGACGCCGCCTTCCGTCGTGCCCCGCAGCCGTCCGTGGGAGGTGCGCGCGATGGTCGAGAGTTCGGCAACGTCGGCCACGGCTGAATTGTAGTGTGGAAAGCTGAACACCGACTGGCGCCCAGCCTTCCGGCACAGTGCCGACAGACGCGGACGGAGCGGTGTGATGACCTTCAACGAGGGTATGCAGATCGACACGAGCACCACGTCGAGCAGCGGCGGAGGCGGTGGCCGCCGCATCGCAGTCGGTGGCGGACTCGGCGGGCTGCTGATCGTCGTCGTCGCGCTGTTCCTCGGGGTCGACCCCGGCACGGTGCTCCCTCAGGGTGGCACCAGCGAATACGACTCCCAGGGTGTCGAATCGCCGGGCTTCGATCTGAGCCAGTGCAAGACCGGCGAGGACGCCAACACCATCGTGCAGTGCCGCGTCGTGGCCACCGGCAACTCCGTCGACGGAGTGTGGTCCCAGCTGCTGAAGGGCTACACGCGGCCGAAGGTGCAGTTGTTCAGCCAGCAAGTGAACACCGGATGCGGACCGGCGACGACGGATGTCGGCCCGTTCTACTGCCCAGTCGACCAGACCGCCTACTTCGACACCTCGTTCTTCCAGGTACTCGTCGACCAGTTCGGTTCCAGCGGTGGGCCGTTGGCGCAGGAGTACGTCGTGGCCCACGAGTTCGGCCACCACGTGCAGGACCTGCTCGGCGTCCTCGGCCGGGCGCAGCAGGGGCCCGGCGGCTCCGAGGGCAACGGCGTGCGCACCGAACTGCAGGCCGACTGCTACGCAGGCGTGTGGGCGCACTACGCCGCGATCACCAAGCAGGAAGGGACTGGCGTAACGTTCCTGGAACCGTTGTCGGACAAGGACATCGCCGACGCCCTATCGGCGGCGTCCTCGGTCGGCGACGACCGGATCCAGCAGTCCTCGACGGGCCGGGTGAACCCCGAGTCGTGGACACATGGTTCGTCGGCCGAGCGGCAGAAGTGGTTTACCACCGGGTACCAGACGGGCGATCCCAACAAGTGCGACACGTTCTCCGTTGACGCCCTCGGTTGAGCGCCACGAGCGCGCCGCGATGACTCCGACCGACGACGTCGAACCCGACGACAAGGACTGGACCTGGGTACTGGGCCGCCCCTGCCCGGAGTGCGGCTTCGACGCCGCGGCCGTGCATGCGACCGACGTCGCCGGACGCATCCGCGGTGACGCGGCGGACTGGCTGACCCGGCTGGCGCGCCCCGGGGTAGCCGACCGGCCACGGCCCGGGGTGTGGTCGGTCCTGGAGTACGGCTGCCACGTGCGTGACGTACACCGGATCTTCGATCATCGGGTGCGCCTCATGCTCGGCGAGGACGCGCCTCGTTTCCCCAACTGGGATCAGGACGAGACCGCCGTGGCCGACGACTACGCCTCCCAGCAGCCCGACACCGTCGCCGCTGAACTCGCTGCAGCCGCCGACGCCGTCGCCGACACCTATGCGACGGTGCCCGACGGCGCCTGGACGCGTCGAGGACTGCGCAGCAACGGCAGCGAGTTCACCGTCGCGTCGATCGCGGTCTACCACCTGCACGACATCGTTCACCACGCC
>JAVRPF010000834.1:0-2665 GCA_032162385.1 Mycobacterium sp. | reverse complement strand
GTCACGAATGTGTCGGCGCGCCAACCGGCGACCACGTAGCGGCCGTCGGTGGAGCGCACCGGGCGGGCCAGCCGCACACCGTCGACGAAGAGCGTCTCGCGCACCTTGGCCGACCATGCCGCGCGCGCGTGATCGGCCACCATGGACAGCACGACCTCGCCGCAGCGCCAGCCTCCCTCCCAGTTCGAACCGAGAGGAGCCGGCCGAAGTCCGGTGAGGCCGAACGCAGCCAGCACATGATCAGGCGGCTGGTCGGCAGTCACAGAGCTCAGACTAAGCCGTGCTCCGGCTAACCAGCCGTCAGTACATCACCATGTCGGGTTCGAGTTGCCTGGCCCACGCCACGATCCCGCCCTGCAGGTGCAGCGCGTCGGAGAATCCCGCCTTCTTCACGGCCGCCAGCGCCTCGGCCGACCGCACGCCCGTCTTGCAATACAACACCGGGGTCCGGTCGTGCGGCAGCTTCGCCAGCCCGTCGCCGGCGTCGATCGCCGACTTGGGCACCAGTTCGGCGCCGTCGATGTGGTTGATGTCCCACTCCACCAACTCGCGAACGTCGATCAGCGCGATCTTGCGGCCGGAGTCGAGCATCTCCCGCAATTCGCGCGGCGTCACGGTGGAGTCCACGGCGGCCTCGGCTGCGGCGTCGGACACCACACCGCAGAACGCGTCGTAGTCGATCAGCTCGGTGATCTTCGGCGTCGTGGGGTCCTTGCGAATCTTGATGGTGCGGTAGGTCATGTCGAGCGCGTCGTAGACCATCAGCCGGCCCAGCAGCGGATCGCCGATGCCGGTCAGCAGCTTGATCGCCTCTGTGCCCATCACCGACGCGATCGACGCACACAGGATGCCGAGCACGCCGCCCTCGGCACACGACGGCACCATGCCAGGCGGTGGCGGCTCGGGGTACAGGTCGCGGTAGTTCAGGCCGCGTCCGTCGGGGGCGTCCTCCCAGAACACCGACACCTGACCCTCGAACCGGTAGATCGAGCCCCACACGTAGGGCTTGCCCGCAAGCACCGCGGCGTCGTTTACCAGGTAGCGCGTCGCAAAGTTGTCGGTGCCGTCGAGGATCAGGTCGTACTGGGCGAACAAGTTCACGGCGTTGTCCGGTTCGAGCCGGACCTCGTGCAGTCGCACCTCGACCAGCGGGTTGATCTCCTTGATCGAGTCCCTGGCGCTCTGCGCCTTTGACCGTCCGATGTCGGACTGGCCGTGAATGATCTGGCGCTGCAGGTTGGACTCGTCCACGACGTCGAACTCGACGATGCCGATGGTGCCCACTCCCGCGGCGGCCAGGTACAGCAGGGTGGGCGAACCCAGCCCGCCTGCACCGATCACCAGCACACGGGCGTTCTTGAGCCGCTTCTGCCCGTCCACCCCGAGGTCGGGGATGATCAGGTGGCGGCTGTAGCGCGCAACCTCTTCGCGCGTCAGTTCAGCGGCTGGCTCCACCAGCGGTGGTAACGGCGACACAGGCACGCTCCTCGACTCGGAATCCTGGGGTCCACGATCAATCACACCAGGCACAGTCATTCAACGGCAATCCCAGTGTGAACCTTCCCAGCGGGGCCGCGCACCTGGTGCCGCCGCGAGTGAATCCGGCGACGGCCCACCGGGCGTGTTGCGTCGGCAGATTCACCCACGCGGCGGGGGGAGGAGAGGGTCAGGCGATGGGGTACGGCCACGGGTTGAACCGGCACGACTTGCCGTCGGGCTTGACGGATTCCGGGTCGAACTTGGCGTCGTCATCGTTGCTGATGGAAAAGGTCTGCTGCATCATCACGGGCGCGAGCGCGCCGTTCTCGCCGCACGGCTCGTGACGCTGATACCCGATGGCGTGGCCGACCTCGTGGTTGACCAGGTACTGCCGGTAGGAGCCGACGTCGCCCTGGAACGGAACGGCGCCGCGCACCCAGCGTGCCTCGTTGACGAAGACGCGGGGCTGGCCGTCGAGATAGGCCGGGTTGTAGCAGGACGATTCGATCGGGATGTCGTAGCCGCAGCCCTCTCGCACGGTCATCGGCGAGGTCAGCGACACCCGGAAGTCCGGCTGCCCGCTGTCGATCCTGGTGAACGCGAACTGCGGGTTGTGGGTCCAGCTCTTGGGATTCACCAGGGTCTCGCTGACCATCCGCGCGAACGCCTCGTCGCCACCGAACGCCGTGGTGTCGATTCCGTCCTCCACCTCGACGGTGTAGGTGAACGCCTTCGCCGTGCCCTCACCGACCTTCGGGGCCGCGCCGGGCACGATGTGCCACGTCTTGGTGCCCGTCTCGGTGTAGGGCCCGCCGTCGGGCAGGATGCCGGTCGGCAGGTTGGCGTCGAACTGGGTCATGCCCTTGGGCGGCGCACCGACGATGGCGGTGCTGGCCGGGTCGATCGTCGGCGGTCCCTGAATCGGTCCGGCGTCGTGCACCGGTTCCGTCGTGCCGCTGCCGGTAACCGCCTGGTACACGACGACCGCGGTGAGCGCGACGAGCACCGGCAGCGCGTAGGCGCGCCAGCCGTAGGTCGACACGAAGCGGCCAAGCCAGGTCTGCTTGCGCCACTGCTGATGGTCGTCGCGATTGGATCGCGTCCGTCCGGAGTCGCCTGCGACGGGGTCGCGCTGCGCGCGAAGCGGCTCCCGCCACTCGTTGCGCAGCACGGGTACGCGACCGCC
>JAVRPF010000833.1:0-4561 GCA_032162385.1 Mycobacterium sp. | reverse complement strand
ATTTTAGAGATTGGCACGGGCGAACGGTTTTAGCGGTGGCTTCATGATGTTGTTGTCAGCGGAATCCACTGCATGACGTCAGGAGTCGAAAGGTGCTAGCCGCACGGCCAACGGCAATCCGCAGCGGACGAGGAGGCCCATGCGGCCCGCCGGCACCGCTGCCGCCTCCGCGCGGATCATGCTCACGAGTTCGCGTTTGAAATCGCCTCGTGGGTAACGGCGCAGGGTCTCGGCTACGTTGCCCGCAGTGATGTCCCAGATGCGCAATCCGGCCCCGTCGGCCATCGCGCCCCATTGCAGGTAGCAGCCCGTCGCGCCATCGGCGCCCACCTGGATTCCCGGTGTTGCGTGTACACAAATACCGTCGGCGAGAAGATCCGCGCGTTGGTCATCCACACCGGCGGCCTGCGCGCAGGCGAACATCCGGTCGGCGCTGCCGAGCGTGAAATCGCGGTTGGCCGTTGGGTTGACGATGCCGTGGTCGTGCAGCAGCGCCCCGCAATAGAAGAGCTCGTCGTCCAGCTCGCACCCGTCGACCGCCGCGAGCGCATGTCCGAACAACCAAGTGCGGTAGGAGTGCCCCAGCAGGGCCGGTGGCAATTCGGCGCACGCCTCTTCGGCCTCCCGCGCGAACCTGGAATCAGGTACCCGCAACGCGTCGAGATCAACGCGCGCGGCCGCCGCCGGGACGCGACCCAATGCGAGCTTGATCCGTCCCACGGCGTTCGTCCATTGCCCAACCGCGGTCGCGACCAGGAGACGCCGGCGCTCTGTACGCGATAACCGACCACCGGTGCGACGTGCCCAACCGAGGCCGCCGAGCCGCTGCGGATCCGGGGTGTGCGCGGCCAATCGTGTTGTCGCTAGGGGGTTCTGAGGAAGATGTCGTTGAGCGTGACAGTACGGAGGTTCCGCTCGCGGATGGTGTCGATGAGTTGGGGATACACGTGTGTGACGGGCAGGTGATTGAGGTGACCGATCACGATGGCCTGCGGGGTGAAGTACTCGTCGGCCATCTTGAGGATGTATTCCTCGGTGATCAACGTCGAGTCCGACAACGAACCCGACCATAAGGTGGGCACGGTATAGCCTAGGTGGCCTGCCACGGCGTCAACGGTGGCGTTGTGTTTTGCATACGGCGGCCGATAGTACGGTTTCGCGCCGACGCCGTAGGTCTTCTTCAGGAACTCGTCGTTGCGGGTGAGCTCTTCGGCGACCTTGCTTTGCGGCACCGTGGTCAGATCCGGGTGTGACCAGGTGTGGTTGCCGAGTTGTATCTGCCCGGACTCCACCAGCGGCCGCAACAGATCCAGATTGTCGGTCCACGACTCGTAGATACCGTTGACGAAGAATGTCATCCGCGCGCCGGTATCCTTGGCGAGCTGCGTGTAGGCACGCACGACGTCGCTGTTGACACCGTCATCGAGGGTCAGGGCGAGCAAGTCGCCGTCTCCGGGGATCTTCATCAGGGCGCCACCGCCGGGTAGCGGGATGCGAGTACTGAGCGGTGGGGGTGGCAACAAACCGACCGGCGAAGGGGCGACCGGGCCGGAGGTCGCGGCCGAGTCCAGCGGCACCTGGGCAAAAGTTCGCGGTTGCGGGTCAACGATCAGGCGTGCCGCGCCCACGGCGGCAACGGTGGCCGCGGCCAGCGAGCCGAGGAATCGACGGCGCTTCATCTCTGACTGCTCGGCGGTGCGTTGCACTACCCGCGACGACTGCCGCCTGTTTGCCGCGCGGTGGCCGCCTGGCGAGCCCGCGTACGGGTCGCCTACCTCGCCGAACTTCGCAGCCACAGCAGCGAACCGTACCATCGCCCACCCCAATAAGTCGGCTTCGTTACGGGAGGGTCAGCTGTGAATTCCCATTGAAAATGGCGCAGAGCTGCCCCGGCCACCGATGCGGTCTGGGCAGCCACCGCATCAGTGCGGTTCCCCGCTGCCCCGTTGCGGTAACTGCACCGGCTCGACGTGGGGGGTTCCCAGCGTCGCAGCGAGCCATGGCAACGATGCGGCGAACGCCTGGGCGGCGAATGGCCAGTCGTGTTTGCCTGGTTGGGTCACCACCGCGCAGCTAATCCCATTGGCCTCGGCGATGGTGCACAGCGAGTTGGCTGCAGCATCTTGGCCCTCCGGGTTCGCCGCGGTGGTACTCCCGAGGGCGGGGTTGGCCGCTTGGGCGACGCTGTGTGCACCGGGCGGCGCGGGGATGTCGAACCATCCCGACAACCCGGTATAGCGGCCGTGCCGAGTCATCACGGTCAGTGGGTCGTACTCCGCCCACGCGGCGGTATTGCCGCCGAACAACTGGGCGATGGTGTGTTCCTTGCTGCCGATGTTGGGCCGGAAGTCGCCGGCGATGTCCACGAAGGCGCTGAACAACTCCGGATGCATGACGGTCAGGGTGACGGCGCAGGTACCGCCCATGGACCACCCGGCGACTCCCCAATTCGCCCGGTCGGCGCTGACGCCAAAGTTCGAGACCATGAACGGGATCACATCTTTGGCCAGGTGATCGGCGGCGTTGCCGCGGCTCCCATTGACGCACTCGGTGTCGTTGTCGAACGAGCCGGTGGGATCGGGAAACACGAACACCGGGGCGAAACCGTGGTGGCGGGCGGCGAAGCCGTCGATGGCGGTGAAGGCGCCGCCGGGCCCTAGCCAGTCGGAAGGGAGGTTGAACGCCGAGCCGATCATCATGACCGTCGGCAGGCGGGGCGGCGGGTTGGTGTTGAACCACGCCGGGGGCAGGTAGACGAGTTCCTGACGGTGCGGAAAGTGGGAGGCGTCGGAGTCGATGTTGATCGGCACGACGACGCCTTTGTCTGGCTTGGTCCCGGCAACCTGCATTGCGGTGACGCGCAGCCGGTCGATCTGATCGGGCAGGGGCTCGGAAGTCAGCTGATTCCAGGCGGCAAGCACGGTGGGGAAATAGCCGACCCAAAGGTTCAAGGACATGCTCGCGCACAACGCACACAGCGGGACCGAAAGAAACGCGAGCCCGCGACGCCACCAGCGGGCGCCCTTCCACCCCAGCACCAGCACCGCGGCGGTCAATCCGCTCATCGCGATCCACAGCCACAGGGATTTCGGTGCCGGGTCCCCGGCTACTCCGAGCGAGGAGATGTACCAGTACGCCAGGGCGGTCACTGCGACCGCGGCGACCAGCGCCACCGGCAGCGCGCGCTGCCACCAACTCCGCCTGCGCCAGTCGATGACTATCAGCGCCACGAGCAACGCGAACACTTGCGTAGCGAGTGGCAACCAGCCGTGCAGCAAGGACAGCTGTCCGAGGAATGGGGGCAAACGTCGAGACCTTAAAGCTATGGAACCCGGTAGGCCAGACCTAACTATCCCATATCGTCCGAACGGATCGTGCTCGTGAAGGAGCGCAGCCGCAGACTGTTGCCGACGACGAACACGCTGGAGAAGGCCATCGCGGCGCCCGCGAGCATCGGATTGAGCAGGCCGAGCGCGGCGAGCGGGATCGCGGCGACGTTGTAGCCGAACGCCCAAAACAGGTTCATCTTGATGGTGGCCAGTGTTTTGCGGGAGAGCCGGATCGCGTCTGCGGCGGCGCGCAGGTCGCCGCGGACCAGTGTCAGGTCGGCGGCTTCGATCGCCACGTCCGTACCGGTGCCCATCGCAAGACCCAGATCCGCGGTGGCCAGCGCGGCGGCGTCGTTGACCCCGTCGCCGACCATCGCGACAACCTTGCCGTCGGACTGCAAACGCTGAATCACGGCGACCTTGTCGGCCGGCATGACCTCCGCGATGACGTGCGCAATCCTGAGCTCGCCGGCGATGCGGTTTGCCACGTTCTCGTTGTCACCCGTCAGCAGGACCGGCGTCAGGCCAAGCCGCTTGAACTGCCGGATGGCCTCGGCGCTGGTGGGCTTGACGGTGTCGGCGATCACCAGGATCCCGCGCGCGCTACCGTCCCAGCCGACGGCAACGGCGGTTTTGCCTTCGCTCTCGGCACGAACTTTCGCCTTGGAAAGGGCAGGGGTCAACGTCGGGTCGAGGTGCTGAGCCCAATCGGCCAGCAGGCTCTCGCGGCCGACGACGACGGAATGGCCGTCCACAATGCCTTGCACGCCTTTGCCTTCCACGTTCGCGAAACCGTCAGGCGCCGGCAGAGAACCGAGTTCCGCGGTGGCGGCCTTGGCGACAGCCTGGGCGACGGGATGTTCGGAGGCGTCCTCCAGTGCTCCGGCGTAGCGCAGCAGCGTTGCGCGGTCCGTGTCTGGCGCGGTGATGACCTCGACGAGGGTCATCTTGCCGGTGGTCACGGTGCCGGTCTTGTCGAGCACGATCGTGTCGACCCTGCGCGTGGACTCCAGCACCTCGGGTCCCTTGATGAGTACGCCGAGTTGGGCGGCGCGACCCGTGCCGACCAACAGTGCGGTCGGAGTGGCCAGCCCGAGTGCGCACGGGCAGGCGATGATGAGCACCGCGACCGCGGCCGTGAACGCGGCGGCGATCGGGAACCCGGCGGCCAGCCACACCACGAGGGTGGCCACGGCGATGGCGATGACGATCGGAACGAAGACTCCGGAGAC
>JAVRPF010000832.1:0-3439 GCA_032162385.1 Mycobacterium sp. | reverse complement strand
CGTGGGCGGACCGGCACGCACCCCGCGACCTCTGGGACCAGTGGGCGCTGAGCGAACTCGGCGCCATCGACGCGGACGCGGCCGCGCTCTTCCGGCGTCTCGGCCCACCAACCAACTACCTGGGGCCTACGTGTTCAACCCTGCGCCCTCGGACGCCGAGTGGCAGTCCGCAGCTGGCCGGCCAGACCATTCTCACCGTCACCGCGGCCGAAGCACTCAAAGCGGTACGCGAGGCGTGGCGACAGGCACCCCGACCTGCACGAACCCTCATAAACGATGATTAACCGATGAATTTCAAATCCCGATCTTGAAAAACACCCCTGACGTGGGGCGGGCGGGGCTCGAACCCGCGACCAATGGATTTCCGATCTGCGCTTCTTGAGCATTCCGGCAAAACCTCGTTAAACCCTGCGGCACAACCTTTTTGACTGTAACTGCGTTACCAGTTATTCCGGGTAGGTCCTGCCGTTTCTTGGACATATCTGCCAAATAATCGTCGAGTCACGGTCTGCGCACCTGATCGCGCTCACTGAACGCCACGGTGCTACCGGCCTCGCCGCCGCAGGCTCCGACCCGGCATCAGTCCAGGAGGTGGCTAATCAGAATCCGAAGTAGACCGCGGCCATGTCATCATCGCCATGACCGGCCTCGCTGGCTGCTTCGAAGGCGGCGCGGACGCCGTCAACCAGTGCGGTCGACAGCCCTGATGCCACAACCGCGTCCCTAATCAGTCCCATGTCCTTGCGGACCCCGTCGACGCTGAACTGCGGGGCGAATGACGACTCGATGATCGCCTTGCCCTTCGCCTGCAGGTACGGCGAGCCCGCCGCAGCTCCGTCGAGCGCGTCGAGCATCAGCTGCTGATCCAAGCCAAGGCCCTTCGCGAGGGCGAACGACTGGCCGACGGCCGCGGCCAGGGCGCCGATCCACGCGTTGCAAACCAGTTTGAGCTTCGACCCGAGACCGAGCTCGGCGCCGACCCATATTGTCTTGGCCCCCATCGCATCGAACGCTGGCTGCACCCGCTCGCGCAGGGTGGGGTCGCCCGAGGCCAGCATCACGAGCTTGCCCTGCTCCGCGGGCGCCTTGGTGCCGAGCACCGGGCAGTCCAGGAACGCGACGCCCTGCTCGGCGGCGACCGACGCAGTTTGTGAGGCACCTTCGACGCCGACAGTCGCGCACTGGACGAATACCGCGCCCTCCTTCATTGCCGGCAGCACCGTCGCCATCACGTCGAGCGTCGCCGCTGCGTCGAACAGCATCGCCACCACGACATCGGCGTCGGTGACTGCAGCGATCGGATCGAGCGCGACCGCAGCACCATCGTCGGACAGCGGCTCCGACCGCTTAGCCGTGCGGTTCCAGACCGCAACCTCGATCCCCTCGCGCAGCAGTGACCGCGCCATGCCGGCGCCCATGGCGCCCGTACCCAGAACTGTCACTCGCATGACCGTCATTCTGCCGCTAACAAGCAGTGGATTCGACCCTGCGACTATGCGTCCAAGCGGCGTTCGAACCGGGGCGCGCGGCAGGTGGCGGGTTGCCGATGACGTGGCGGCCATGGCGGCTCAGAGGGCTGACGCCGCCTGACGGACCGACAACGCCCAGTTCCCGACAGTGTCGCCAAATCCGCCATCCGGGATTGAAGCTGACGCTCAGAAGAAATATGACGTGTGAGTGCTGGTGCCGTTGTCACAGATGTCGGTGGTGTCCCAATAGCCGAGCTTCGGAATGTCCGGAACGATCTCGATGGCGGACATGCGGTTGGCAGGCAGGACGACCCGCCGCTCGTACGCCCGTTCCCAGGGCACCTCACTATTCTTTGAAGAGCTATGACGACAATGGAATCGCTGCTGACCATGCTGCTGACGGACGTCCCGCGCACAGAGTTCGAGGCGACCCTGGCCGGAGTCGAGAGACGTCGGGAGGACGGCAATCCGCAGGGGGTCCCGACCCTGCGGGAGCTCGAGATCGTCACGGAGCTGCGACACGAGCTGGAGAGGCACCGCACTCGGGCCTCGGGGCTCCGCGGTCTGTTCGAGACAGCGTGCGACCTGACCTCGCTTCAAGACATCGAGGCGGTACTTCAGGCAATCGTCCGCCGAAGTCGACAGCTCCTCACCACCGATGTGGCGTATTTGATGTTGATCGACACAGAGCGTGGCGACACTTACATGCGGGTCACCGTCGGGACGGTGGCGCCGGAATTCACCATGATCCGTCTGCCCATGGGAATCGGACTTGGCGGCCTCGTCGCCGAGGAGTGCTCGCCGCACTGGACAGCTGACTACCTCGGCGACCATCGGTTCGTCCACCACATCGACGACGTCGTGATCGACGAGCACCTAGTTGCGATTCTCGGCGTACCTCTCAAGATCGACGTCGACTCTTGGGAGTACTGTTTGCCGCCGATCGGCAAGCACGTACCTTCTCCCAGGACGAGATCTCGCTGCTGTCCTCGCTGGCCGACTACGCGGCCATCGCGATCGAAAACGCTTCGGTGTTTCGGGACACCGTCAACACGATGAGCGAGATCACCACCGCCAAGAAAATCTTGGACATCAGCTACGACCGGCTACAGGCATCGATCGATTTCCACGAGCAGCTGATGAGCCGCGTTCTGGAGGGTGGTTCGACCGGAGACGTTGCACATGCGGTGGTCGAGACGCTCGGTGGTTCGCTCGCTGTTCTCGACTCAGAAGGCCGTGAACTAGCCCGTGCCGGCGTCCTACCGTTCAATGAAGCCGAGCAAGCATCGGGCACCTTGGCCAGGACCGCGCACGGCCGCGATCTGGTGGCGCGGGCCGACGCCGAGCGCCGGTCATTCCTCGTCGAACTCGGTGCGTGCGATTACCGCGTTGCGCCGATAGCGGCCGCGGCGAGTGCGTTGGCGCCATCGTTTGGTCCAGAGATTCGGCGACCGACGTCGACGTCAGCATGCTCCAGTGGGCGGCGACAGTGATGGCGCTGTTATTGCTGAGCGCCCGAGCGCGTGACGAGATCGAAAACCGGGTTCGCGAAGAACTCCTCGTCGAGCTACTCACAGTGGCTCAGGCTGACCGGACAGGTCTGATACGCCGTGCCCGATTGCTTGACGTCGACCTCGACCAGGACTGGATCGTCCTGGTAGCGCAACCGTCGTCGGGAGTGGTCACTCGCGCGGTTCGCGATCGATGCTCGGCACTGGCGTCCACGATGCGGGGCCTTGCAGCGGCTCGAGTAGACCACGTAGTCCTCATCGTTCCTGGCGCCGACGCCGAGGCTGCGGCCGACTCTGCGGCAATGCAGTTCAGTCGCCTCGCCGATGATGGGGTGGTGACTGTGGGTGGCGTAGGACCATGCCGCGACCTTCAGCAGGTGGCCACGCTGGCCGAGCAGGCAAGGATATGCGCGCAGGCGATGGAAGTTCTAGGGAGGCGCGGCCGGGGCGGGACAGCCA
>JAVRPF010000831.1:0-3435 GCA_032162385.1 Mycobacterium sp. | reverse complement strand
AGGGTCAACCCGGACCACGGCGAACGCAACCACGCACCCAACCGCACCGGCAGGCGATTTTCATCACCACACACCGGGGCGCAGCCCCCTGAACGCTACGAGCGAAACCGCCGCTGTCGGACCACCGTGGGATCGTCTCGACATGGACGACTCCCGTATCTTGCGCGGTATCGAACTACGCTATGCGCTCACCATGTATCTGGCCCAACACGGACCGTGCAGCATCGCAACCCTGATCGATGGGTTGAGCCACCAGGGCTTCGTCATCGCAGGGAACCCACCGAAGTCCGTCTCCGACGCGCTGCGCTGGGAGATGGCCCACTGCAGGGTTTGTCGGCGGGGTCGCGGTATCTACGCGCCCTTCGAGATGCCGCGGTCAACCGAGTATCGAATCCATCAACGGGTGACGGCACTTCGCGCTCAGGCTGACCGAATTCGCGCAGAGGCGGGCACTTCGCATAGCGGTTCCGCGCCGCGTCAGTCGCGCGGTACCTCGATGTCGGATAACAGCACGCGGACACCACCGGTGGACAACCGGCCCAACGCCTCGAAGAACGCGCCGGCCTCCGGCGTGGTGACCGCCAGACTGGCGGCGTCGTAGTCGGGGTAGTAGAGGTCGATCATCCGATAGGCGGGGGTCGGCGAGCCGTCCTCTTTCGGCCACACCTTCGACGTCTCGAAGCGAATGTGGCCAGGTATCCTTCGCGCCGTCTCCAATTGTTCAGCCTCGTAGGCCGCTTCGAAGGCCCCGGGATCGGTCGGGTTGTCGTAGATGACCGTGATCTTCGTTTCAGACAAGGCAGATCCTCCGCTTCAGTAATTGGCTGTAATGATGATGGACCCCGAGTGAGAATACCGGGCGAAGGTCAGAAGAACGCGACGGCGACCACCCACGCCACCGTCGCGAGCAACCCACCCGCGAGTTCCACTCCGACCGACAGCGCAACGCCCTTGATGGCGTGCACCGTCGACGTCCAGGCCAGCCGCTGATCACGCCGATTCGCCAGTTCGGCGAGGTAGACGCCGAGCACGAAGCCGATCAACAGACCGAGCACTGGAACGACGAAGAAGCCGATGATCCCGAGCACGGCACCGGCGAGCAGACTCGAGGTCCTGACGTCGGCGCTTCGCATCCGGCGCATCGGCCACAGGTACTTGACCAGCAGGGTGGCGGCCAGCAGCGCCGTGACGACGCCGAGCGTCACCCATGCGACCGTCGTCCGCTCGAAGAATGCCCACACCGCGATGGCTCCGAACACCAGCACGGTGCCGGGCAGCAACGGCACCAGAATGCCGACCAGCCCGACGGCGATCGCCATGGCGACCAGGACGATCCCGACAGTGCTCATCGACCGAGGGCGAGCTGCTCGGCAAGATCGAAGAAGTCCTGCGCCGCGATGTCGAACTCGCCGGCCACCGTCCCGGGGAGGGGACGTCCGGCCCCGCGCTCCAAGGGTCGCGCGACGAACGCCGTCATCAGGCCCGCTTCTCGCGCCGCGCGCAGGTCGCTGGGGTGTGCCGCGACGAGCATGACCTCCCCCGGTTTGACGTCGAGCAGGTCAGCGCACCCGAGGTAGGCCTCGGGATCGGGCTTGTAGTGGTGGAACAGTTCGGCGGAGATCACGCAGTCCCACGGCAGCCCTGCGCGCTTGGCCATGTTGGTCAGGAGCGACACGTTCCCATTCGACAACGTCGTGATGACGAATCGTTCCTTGAGGCGCGTCAGGCCGCCCACGGAGTCCGGCCACGGGTCCAGCCGGTGCCACGAGCGATTGAGCTCGTCGATGTCCTCTTCGGGGACCGAATCGATTCCAGCTCGATCGAGCAGGTCGTCGAGGATCAGTCGGTGCAGGGCGTCGATCTTCAACCATGGAAGTTCGCCGGCACGCACCCGGTCCATCGCCGCTGGGTATCCGGCTCGCCAGTCATCGGCGAACGTCGCCCAATCCGCTGCCAGCCGATGGTTCTCGCCGAACATCTCCAATTCACCGATGATGCTGGTGCGCCAGTCGACGACCGTGCCGAACACGTCGAAGGCCAGCACGCGAGGGCGATTCATGGCTCGAGAACGACCTTGCCCAGCACGCCACCGTTGGCCAGGCTCTCCAGCGCTGCGCGTCCTTCGGACAGTGGATACCGCACGGGCGGTGGCGGCCGCAGTCCCGCGTCGATCAGCTTCCCCAGTCCTGCCCCGAACTCCGCCTGCGCGCCAGGTGTGCGGTTGATGAACTCACCGAGCCCGACGCCGACCACGCTGACGTTGCGCAGCAGCAGCCGGTTGACCTTGACCGTCGGAATGCCGCCGCCCGACGCGAAGCCGAGTACCAATAGCCTTCCCTCGGTTGCCAGCACCCGAATCGCGTCGTCGAAGGCATCCCCACCGACGGGGTCGATCACGACGTCCACTCCTCGGCCGTCGGTGTGTTCGCGGACGGCCTGGGCCCAGCCGTCGGTCAGCGGCAGCACCACGTCGGCACCGAGAGACTCGACGAAGTCGATGGCGCCAGGCCGGTGCACCATGGCGATCACCTTGGCGCCCAGCGCCTTTGCGATCTGGATGGCGGCCGTTCCGACTCCACCGGCCGAACCGAGCACCAGCACCGTCTCGCCGGCACGCAGCGCTGCGCGACGGGCGAGCGCGAAGTACATCGTGTAGTAGTTGCCAAGCAGACACACCGCAGCACCGTCGTCGATGCCATCCGGCGTCGGCGTCACGCTGCCCGCTGGTACCGCCACCTGTTCGGCCCAGGAACCGAGCATGCTCAATGCCGAAACACGCTGTCCGGCCTTGAAACCCGAGTCCACGGGCGCCGAGTGCACCACTCCCGCGATCTCGGTCCCCGGCACGAACGGGGGGTTCAGCTTCAGCTGGTATTCACCGCGGAGCAGCAGCAGGTCGGGGAAGCTGACCCCGGCCGCACCGACGTCAACGACGACCATGCCATCACCGGCGACGTCATCGACATCGGTGTAGACCAAGCCAGACGGTCCGGAAAGCTCTTGCACGACAAGCGCCTTCACAGGAAGGTGCTCAGCCGAGCTTGAAGCTGGCTGACTGCGCTGCGGACAGATCGGTGATCTCGCCCCACTTGCCTGCCACGTCGTCGACCGACGGCACACTCGAGAACGTCACGCCGTCGTTCTGGAACAGCGCGGTGCGCTGCACCTTGCCGCCGCCGACGATGAAGATCGAGTCGGTGTCGGGCAGTTCCTCAGTGCAGAGGTAGGCCACCACCGGTGCCACGTACTCCGGCGTCAGCTTCTCGAAGACCTCCGGCGGCAGGATGTCCTGCGTCATACGGGTGGCGGCGATCGGCGCGACGGCGTTGGTCTTGATGTTGTACTTGGCGCCTTCCTGGGCGAGCGTGTTGATCAGGCCCACCAGGCCGAGCTTCGCGGCGCCGTAGTTGGCCTGGCCGAAGTTGCCGAACAGAC
>JAVRPF010000830.1:0-3150 GCA_032162385.1 Mycobacterium sp. | reverse complement strand
CCGGCGGCCGGCGTCTCCACGAGCTCGACCGAGCAGGTCGCCGCGAAGGTCGTGCCCAGCGTGGTGCAGCTGCAGACCGATCTGGGCAACGAGAGCGAACAGGGTTCGGGCATCATCTTGACCGCCGACGGGCTGATCATGACGAACAACCACGTGGTGTCGGCCGCTAACCACGAGGTGTCGGCCGCAGACAACGCCGCCGCGGCGGGCCCGGCCCCAGCGCACACCGTGGTGACGTTCGCCGACGGCCGCACCGCACCCTTCACCGTGGTCGCCAAGGATCCAACGAGCGACATCGCAGTGGTGCAGGCGCAGGGGACGTCTGGGTTGACGCCCATCGCGATGGGATCGTCGGGCGATCTTCGCGTGGGGCAGCAGGTGGTGGCGGTCGGATCCCCGCTGGGATTGGACAGCACGGTCACCACGGGCATCGTCAGCGCGCTCGACCGTCCGGTGTCCACGGCGGAAGCCGGCTCAGGGAATCAACCAACGACGATCAACGCCATTCAGACCGACGCACCGATCAACCCGGGAAACTCGGGCGGAGCGCTGGTCAATGCGAATGGCCAGCTTGTCGGCATGAACTCGGCGATCGCGTCACAGGGCAATTCGTCTGTCACACAGAGCGGTTCGATCGGGCTTGGCTTCGCGATACCCGTCGATGAGGCCAAGCGCATCGCCGACGAACTGATAGCAACCGGCAGGGCGTCGCATGGTTCCCTGGGCGTGCAAGTGGGTACCGACGTGAGCATCGGCGGTGCGCCGATCGTCGGAGTCACCAGCGGCGGCCCTGCCGCGGTGGCAGGCCTGGCCCCCGGCTCGGTGGTTACGAAGGTCGACCACCAGGTGATCGGCGACGCCGACGCATTGGTTGCGGCAGTGCAAACGAAGGCGCCCGGCGACACCGTCACCCTGGATTATCGCGACTCCCTGGGTGTCACCCGGACCGCCCACGTCATGCTCGGTGCGGATCACAGTGAGCAGTCGTAAGAAGCCGATGAGCCTCGGCGGGAGGGAATACGAATCGCGCGCGTGGCAGCAGCCGGTGGGATGGGTAGCGTCCGAGGTGTCCAGTGACTGTTGACGAAGACAACAGGGGCAGCGCGCGCGGCCCGGACGGCAATGCGGAATTCGAGCCCGACTACCGGTTCACCCTCGCCAACGAACGGACGTTCCTTGCGTGGCAGCGCACCGCACTGGGGCTGCTGGCCGCGGCGGTTGCGGTGGTCCATTTCGTCCCTGAGCTGCCGATGCCCGGGACGCGCCACGTCCTCGGCGTCTTGCTCGCGGTGCTGGCAACCACTACCGCCGGCGTCGGGGTGCTCCGGTGGCAGCAGGTTGATCGCGCCATGCGCCGCGGCACGCCATTGCCCCGCCAGCCGACACCTGCATATCTAGGAGCAGGACTCATCGTGATCGGGCTGCTCACGCTAGCGTTGGTGATCAGCAAGGCGGGTGCCGGTTGACTAACTTCGGGCCGCGGGATGGCGGACTAGCGGCGGAACGAACCGTCTTGGCCTGGACCCGAACGTTGCTCGCAGTCCTGGCCAATGGCGCACTACTCATGGTGAGAAGCATTCACGGCTACAACGGGTCGGTCCGCCTCTTCGCAGTTGGCGTCGCTGTCACCCTCGCACTATCCACTTGTCTGATCGGTATGCGACGCCAACGGAAACTTGCCCATCATCCACTCCCACAACGGATCACGCCGCGCAACGCGGTGTACCTCATTGGGGTCTCGATGCTCGTCCTGATCCTCGTTGCGGCCGTCGCCATTCCTGTTTGACGAACGGCGATTCTTAGGGTGTCGTATGCGAATATGCCGAACTAGCGTTATTGCAGCTCACCGAAGGCGGAAACTGATGTGGGGTAAGCGTCCTGACATGATCGTGCGGGACGGGTCGCCGTTCAACGCCGAACCGCCGGCCGCAGCGTTGGCGGGTGGTGAGATCACCGCGATAGATACCTTTTACAGCCGCAATCACGGTCCCTTTCCCGACATCGCGCCCGAGCGGTGGCGCCTGCAGGTTGACGGCATGGTCGACACACCGCGCACCCTGACCTACGACCACTTGATCAACGGCTTCAGCGCCCACTCGCTGGCGGCGACTCTGGCCTGCGCCGGTAACCGGCGAGCGGAGCTTCTGGAGGTCCGCCCGATACCCGGCAAGGACCCCTGGGCACACGGGGCCATCTCGACAGCCGAATGGCGCGGCGCGAGGCTGGCAGACGTCCTCGACGCGGCAGGAGTCCACCACGACGACGGCTTGCACGTTGCGTTCAGCGCACCCGACGTGGCGCCGGAGGCCGTCCCCGTCCAGTCCTACGGCAGCTCGATCCCGTTGAGCAAGGCCATGTCCGAGGAAGTGCTGCTGGCCTGGGAGATGAATTCCGAACCGCTGCCGCGCGTCCACGGTGGCCCGGTGCGGGTGGTGGTGCCGGGCTATATCGGGGCTCGCAGCGTCAAGTGGGTGACCGCCATCAGGGTGCAACCAGTTCCGTCGGAGAACTACTTCCAGGCCAGCGACTATCGCATCCTGCCGCCCGAGACCGACCCCGACACCGCAGCGCCGGGCGAGGGCATTTCATTGTCGTCGTTACCACTCAACTGCGACATCCTGGACCCCGACGACGGCGCTGTGATTCCTGCCGGCCCGCTGACAATCCGCGGGTGGGCACTAGCCGGCGACGGCCGCGGTATCGGCCGCGTCGACGTGTCCATCGACGCGGGCAGCACCTGGCGTCAAGCCGACGTCGAACCGGCGAGCAGCCGGTGGGCATGGTGGCTGTGGTCCCTGACCGTGGAGGTTCAACCGGGACCAGTGGGTCTGACCGCGCGGGCCTGGGACGACACCGGCGTCACACAGCCGGAATCGCCGGCGCCGCTATGGAATCCGCGGGGATATGGCAACAACGCCTGGGCCCACATCAACGTCTCTGCGGGTTGATGCGCCATTGGGGTCTACCCGGCGGCCGGCGTGACCTCCACGATGAGGTGTTTGGTCAGAGGTTGGCCACTCTGCTGGCTGTAGTCGGCGATCGCGCACAACACGTTCAACTCGGGCATGTAGCCGAATACGCTGCCGCGCGGGGTGTTGTAGGCCACGGCACGGTACCCGTATACCGATCGGGTGCTCCCGTCGCGGGCGA
>JAVRPF010000829.1:0-9822 GCA_032162385.1 Mycobacterium sp. | reverse complement strand
CGGTCGCAAGCCAACCTAACATTCTCTTTGCGGAGGATCTACTTGTCCACGACGATGTGCAGTTGCGCCGTCAACCAACTTCAGACGCGGTGGGATTGACCCCTGATGGTGGACACCTGACTGGTGGGACTGCTGGTCCTGCGGGAAGGTTGTCCGTATGTCGGGCAAGCGTCGGAAGTACACCCCGGAGTTTCGGGAGCAGGCTGCCCGCCTGGTGATCGAGACCGGCCGGCCGGTGGCTCATGTGGCCGCCGAGATCGGTGTCGGTGAACAAGTGCTGGGTCGTTGGGTGCGCCTCCAACGGGAAGCGGCTGCGGCTGGCGATACTGGCGCGGTGCTGGATGCCGATGAACGCGCAGAGCTTGAGCGTTTGCGCCGCGAGAACGCCGAATTACGTTTGGACCGTGCGTTTTTGAAAAAAGCCGCGGCCTTCTTCGTCTCCGAGCAGAACCGGTAGAAGCCTACCGGGTGATCGAGGCGGAGAAGGCCACCTACCCGATCAAGCGGATGTGCGAGCTGCTGGAGGTGTCGCGGTCAGGGTTCTACCAGTGGCGCGGCGGCCGCGACCGCGGCCCCACCCCGTCGCAGCGGCGACGTGACGCCCTGGACGCCAAGGTGGCCGCTTCCCACGCCGCCTCCGACGGCGTGTACGGAGCACCGCGGGTCCTGGCCGACTTGCGCGCCGACGGCGAGCGGGTGTCGCGTAAAACTGTGGCGGCCTCGCTGCGCCGCCAGCACCTCGCGGGCATCAGCCCACGCACATTCGCGCCGGCGACCACGGTCGTCGACTTGGACGCACCGGTTCCTACTGACCTGGTCAGACGGCGATTCGACCGGGGCCGCCTCGATGCGGTCTGGTATTCAGACATCACCTATCTGCGCACCGGGGAAGGGTGGCTGTATCTGTGCGCGGTCCGTGATGGCTGCTCGCGCCGGGTGATCGGCTGGGCGATCGACGATCACCTGCGTACTGAGCTGGTGGAGTCGGCGCTGTTGATGGCCGTCGCGATGCGCGGGGAGCTGGCCCAGGAGGTCATTTTGCATGCTGATCGCGGCTGTCAGTACACCAGCGCGCAGCTCGCGACGTTCGCCCGCCGACACAACCTGGCTCGTTCGGTCGGCCGTACCGGTGTGTGTTGGGATAACGCCGCAGCCGAATCATTCTGGGCGACACTGAAAGTCGAGTTCTATGACCGCTACCTATGGCCCAGCAAGGCGGCGGCTAAGCTCGCCGTCGGTGATTGGATTGAACGGGTCTATAACCGCCGCAGACGCCACTCGGCTCTCGGTATGATCAGCCCGGTCGGATACGAGGATCGACTCAATCAGACGGCACAAGCCGCCTGACCCTGTGTCCACTAAACGGGGTCAAGCCCACCCCCCGCTGCAGAGATACGACCTTCGACCGATCTTGTGCGACCGCAAATACCAGATAGTCGAGACCATGACTATCGACACCGTTCTCGAGACCGAACTGCCAACCATCGCCTACGAGCACGCCGAAAGCCCTGAAGAGGCCCACGAGCTGATTCGCCAGGCGCGACGGCATGGACCCATCGCCATGGGGCCGCACGGGCCCGAGGTCCTCACCTACGAACTCGTCCGTACCGTCTTGCGTGACGACCGGTTTGTCATGCCGAAGGGTATGGCCCTGGCGGCACAGGGGATCACCTCCGGCGAGCTGTGGGACATATCGCTCAAGGGCCTACTGAGCCTCGACGGTGTCGCGCATCACCGGCAACGGCGGCTCGTGTCAAAGGCGTTCACCCCCAAGGCGGCCGAACGGCTCCGCACGACGTGCGCAGACATCATCGCCGAGCTCGTCGACAGCCACGCCGACACGGGTCGGTGCGACGTGGTCGCCGACATCGCCAGGCAGTACCCCATCCCGATCATCTGCGACATGCTCGGCACACCACCGAGCGACTGGCACCTGTTCTCCGACTGGGCCGATGACATCTTCAAGATCTTCGACTGGAATGTCGTCAACGACGAGCCGGACATCCTGCGCGCCTGGCGCGCACTCGAGGACTATCTCGACGACATGGTCACCTGTAGGCGCGACGCGCTGACCGACGACCTGCTCTCCGACATGATCCGTGCCGAGGTGGACGGCGACCGCCTGGCCCACGACGAGCTGCTGATGCTGGCCGCGACACTGCTGATGGCCGGAACCGACACCACACGCAACCAACTTGCCGCGGCGGTGCAGGTCTTCTGCGAGCACCCCGAGCAATGGGCGCTGCTGGTTGAGCATCCCGAGCTGGCCGCGAAGGCAGTCGAGGAGGCGATGCGCTACTCGCCGGTCATCTTCACGACGATGCGCACGGCCGTCGAGGACGTCGAACTCGCAGGCGTCACCATCCCCGCAGGCACGCTCATCATCGCCAACACCGCGGCGGCCAATCGTGACCCTGCGGTGTACCCGGATCTCGATCGCTTCGACATCACGCGTGAAAGCGCCCCGGCGATGTTGACCTTCGGCGGCGGCATCCACTACTGCCTCGGTGCGCACCTCGCGAGAATCGAACTCGCCGAAGCCCTGACGACGATGGCACGCCGCATGCCGAACATGCGGATCAGCGACCCAGTCCCATGGAAGTCGATTACGGGTATCAGTGGCCCCACTTGCCTGCCGGTCGAATTCGACTGCGGCTAAACACGCAATCCTGCCCGGCCGACGCGAGTCACCACACGGCCTTGATCCGGTCCCGGTACGACCGCCCGTCAGGGTCATAGATCATCCGGTACGCGGGTTCGGCCCAAAAACGGGTGAAGGTGCCCAACTTCTCGGGACGGTGGGTGCGTAGCCGGCCAGGTGGGCGAGGTCCGTTGCTGCCACTTGCATGCCAGTCGTCGAGTGCCTTCGCCGTCGCGCCGACGACCTCGACCACCTCGGCAGGATCGATCAGCCCGTGGTCCTCGCTGCCGTCCCCAGCGCGATCCAGATGCTCACGCACCAGCCGTAACCGTAGGTCGCGCGCGAACACCCGTGCTCCGTCGCCGCGTCCGGCGGGGTCACTCGGCTCCCGTTCGTCGCGGGTGTCATCTAGTACGGCGCAGGACAATTCGCTGTCGTGGGTCCACGACCGCCGATTGAAGTTATCACTGCCCACGCATGCCCACACGTCGTCGACGACGCACACCTTGGCGTGCACGTACACGGGGGTGCCCACGTGGTTCTCGACGTCGAAGACGTGCACCCGGTCCGGGCCGGCCCGCCGACAGGCCTCGATGGCCTGGCTGCGACCGATCTGGTTGGGCGGCAAGGCGAACCGGCCGTCGACGTCCGGGAAGCGCGGAATTACAGCGACGAGGTGCAGTTCGGGGTTGTCGCGCAGTGCGCCGGCGAACAAGTCGGCCACCTGTTTGGACCACAGGTACTGGTCCTCGAGGTAGATCAGCCGCTTCGCGCGCTTGACCGCTTTGGTGTATCCCTTGGCGATGCTGCGTTCGCCGTGCGGAGCGAAGGCGTACGCGAAGTGGGCGTCGGGATACGTGCGCAGGGGCTGCACCGCGTGCGGTCCGCAGGCCGGCGGGACGGGCGGCTGGTCCGGCAACGGGTTCGGCTCGAGGTCCGCGCCGCTCAGCTTGTCCTTCAGCCAGGCGATCGGCGACAACATGTCCAGCGGGGCGGGATCCTCCCAGCGCTCGCGGAACGCGGTGTCCAGCGCGTCGACGATCGGCCCACGGAGCCGGAGTTGGACGTCGTGCCATGGCGGGCGCTTGCCATACCGCGGCGACATCTGCACCGCCTGTTCGTCGCCGAGGTGGCTCTCGTCATCGCGGCGTGAGTGGCACAGATCGATGCCGCCGGCGAACGCGACGTCGCGTTCGGGTGCCGCCGGGTGCCGGATCACCACCAGCTTCTGATGGTGCGAACCGCCGAACCGCACCCGCTGATCGAGAAGCACCTCACCGCCCGCCTTCTCGATGGCCTCACCGAGGTGCCGGTTCTCCTCTTCGCTGTACTGCAGCCTGTCCAGGTGTGAACGCCACATCAATCCCTTGACGACGACCCCACGCTTGGCCGCCGCGCCGAACAACTCCGCGACCGTCGGGCCGCCGTCGCGCACCTTCTGGTCGGGATCGCCACGCCAGTCGGTGAAGAACACGTAGTCACCCGGGCCGCAGGCTTCGACCTCGGTAGCCAGCCCGTCGAAGTAAGTCCGGCCGTGCACCAGGGGTTCGGCCAGGCCGCCATCGCACCAGCCGGGCAGGTCCGTGTAGGGGTTACCGCGTTCCGCTGCGGTGAGGAACCAGTCGGTCGGATTCGCCACGCCACCCCCTCGCGGCAGCCACGGCCCAGTACGTCGACACCACCACGAACACCGCCACGTCGCCGGCTCTGGCCCAGCGCTTCACGGCGCCACGACCACGAGTGCGACGCCCAGCGAGAACGCGAGCACGACCGGATGATTCATGGTCCTCCCAGCATGCCAGTCAAAGCGTCGGCCGGGGACACCGCCTTCTGCCAAGATCCGGAGCATGCCCATCGTCCGGCGACTCCTCGTAGCGTTCTGCACGCCCCTCCTGATCACCAGTTGTGCGCCCGGCACCCTACCGGGACCGCCCGCACCGACGCCGTCCACCGACACCGCCAAGGCCGACGCGGTGATGCGCATCGTCTCCGACGTGATGAAGCAGTCGCATCTGAAGGCCGTCATCGTGCGGGTCACAGAGGACGGCAGGGAGGTCGTCACCCGGGCCGTCGGTGAGTCCATGACCGGCGTGCCTGCTACCCCGGGCATGCACTTCCGCAATGGCGCCGTCGCCATCTCGTACGTGTCGACACTGCTGTTGCGTCTCGTCGACGAGAAGAAGATCAGCCTCGACGACAAGCTCTCGAAATGGCTCCCGGACGTACCCAACTCGGACCGGGTAACGCTCGGGCAGCTGGCTCAAATGACCTCGGGCTACGTCGATTACGTCATCGGCAACACGGAGTTCAACAAGGCACTGTACGAGGATCCCTTCCGACAATGGGAGCCCGACCAATTGCTCGGCTTCGCGACGTCGCGTCCGCTGCTCTACGAACCCGGAACGAACTGGAACTACGCCCACACCAACTACGTCCTGCTGGGCAAGGCGCTGGAGGCAGCCACCGGAGCGGATATGCCGAAGCTGCTGGAGGACAAGGTGCTGCGGCCGCTCGGGCTGACCAACACCGCGAACTCGTTCACCCCGGAAATTCCGGCACCCGTGCTGCACGCTTTCACCAGCGAGCGCCGTGAGGCACTCAAGGTACCCAGTGGCACACCGTTTTACGAAGAGTCGACGTACTGGAATCCGTCGTGGACCATCACGCACGGCGCCATCCAGACGACCAACATCTACGACATGGAGGCCTCCGCGGCAGGCATCGGGTCCGGCAAGCTGCTGTCGAAGGAGTCCTACGACAAGATGGTGTCCACCGACCTACGGGGCAAGACCCATGCCCTGCCCGGCTGCACCACCTGCGCGGAGTTGAACGACATCTACACCTACGGGATGGGGATCGTGATCTCCGGCGACTGGCTGCTGCAGAACCCGCTGTTCGCGGGGGAAGCGGGAGTCGAGGCATACCTGCCGTCACAGAAGATCGCCATCGCCGTCGCCGTCACCTACCAACCCGAGGCATTCGACGACCAGGGCAACTACAGCAACGCGGGCGATACGCTGTTCCGCAGGATCGGCACCGCACTCGCCCCCGACCAGGCTCCGCCCGTTCCGCCCAAATGACGCCGGTGCGGAACAATGGGTCACCGTGGCTCCCACCGTGCTCTTCATCGTCAACGATCCCGTAGCACCACCGGCCATGCTCGGCGACGTGTTCTCCGAACTCGGATACGACACGGAAACGTTCGCCGTCGTTGCGAAGGACCGAGTACTTGACCCGGCGTGCGCCGTGCAGTTCCCCGATCCACTGAACTACGACGTCGTCGTGCCCCTCGGCGCCCGGTGGGCCGTCTACGACGAACGACTGCAGGAGACGTGGGTGGCCGACGAGATGGCGCTGGTGCGCACCGCGGACTCCGCTGGGGTCGGTGTGCTCGGCGTGTGTTTCGGCGGGCAGTTGGTCGCCCAGGCGTTCGGCGGGGTCGTACAGCGATCGGCCGACCCCGAGATCGGCTGGCACCACGTCATCACCGATGCGCCCGATCTGGTTCCCGGCGGTCCGTGGTTCCAATGGCACTTCGACCGCTTCGACGTGCCGCCGGGGGCGGTCGAACTCGCCCGCAACGGCCGTGCGGCACAGGCTTTCGTGATCGGCCAGAGCATGGGGCTTCAGTTCCATCCCGAGCTCGACGGCCCGCTGCTGGAGGCGTGGCTGGCCAACGACGAGGCCGAGGCGATCGCAATGGGCCTCCATCCCGACGAATTGCGTTCCGCGACAGCCCAATCACATGACGACGCCGCCCGTCGCCTCCGCGCCCTGGTGCGCGGCTTCACCGACCGGGTGGTCCGTCAGCCGTGCCCGAGCTGATGCCTCAGCGCATCCTCGAGGAGCGGCTGCCGGAACCGATGGTCGAGGGCCCGCAGCTTGACCGGCAGCACCCGCTGATCGGCGTGACGCCGAGGTCCGAGCGACGGAACGCCCACCACCGCGGGACGGCGCAGCACGTGCGCCAGCGTCTTGGTGTACTCGCCGTTGTGCACCGGGGTCGGTGCCACCGCGTTGACGGGCCCGGATAGCCGCTCGTCGTAGATGGCGCGGTAGTACACGTCGATGAGGTCGTCGAGACCGATCCACGACAGCCACCGTCGCCCGCGTCCTATCGAGAACAGCGGCCGCAACGTGCCACCGCGCGCGGCCTGCACGATCCCGGTGCGCACCAGTGCGACACGGAGCCCCGCCCCGGCGGCGGGCGCAGTCGCGGACTCCCAGTCGGCGACGACGTCGGCCAGGAATCCGTCGCCGCGGGCGCTCTCCTCGTCCAGCAGCGCGTCGCCGCGGTCGAACCCGTAGTAGCCGATGGCCGACGCGCTGACGAACACCCTCGGACCGTCGGCATTGCGGGCCGCCGCTTCGGCGAGCAGGCGCGTCGGCTCGACGAGGCTGTCCCACTTGCCTGCCGACGCGGTGGGCAGATGCACGACGGCGTCCACGCCGTCCAGCAGGCGCGGCGCGGGTCGCGCCGGATCCCACTGGCGTTCATCACCGTCCCGCGGCGCGCGCCGAACCAACCGGATCACTCGATGACCGCCGGTGCTCAGCAGCGCCGCGAGCGCCGACCCGACCAGACCCGAGGAGCCCGTCACGGCCACCACGAGTGAGCCGGCGCCCGCCTCGGCGGCATCGCGGTGGGCGGCGAGGTCGTCGGCGAGTTGGCGGTGCCGATAGACGAACGTCGAGCGCAGCGCCGCGGCCGGCACGGGCGCCTCCACCCTGTCGTGCACCCGGGTGCGTGCCGATCCCCCGTCGGACACGTCCTCGAAGTCGTGGGTGTGCCGCCACCTCGCAACCAGACGGGCCGGCAGGGAGCGCAGCCCGTCCGAGGACAGCACGTCCACGAAGCGATGCGGCGGGTCGTAACCGGTCGGATCGTGCTGCGCCACCCAGCGCAGGCCGCCGGGGAGCCCGAGGATCGCTTGCCCGTCAGCCAGCGACTTCGTCTCGGCCACCACCGTCATCGGCTGCCACGGCGGAACCAGCCGCCTCATCGCTCCAGGGTGGGTGTGCCACGCGAAGACCTCGTCCAGCGGATGGTCGACCACGCTCTCGAACTCGATGCCCATGTTCACCCCATCGTGGCAGATGCTGCCCGCGATTTTGCGATGGCGCGGTCGCCGGAGCGCCCACCGGCTTAGGCTTCGGGTATCCCGAGCACATCCTCGAAGCGGACGTTCCGGGACCGCCGCGAGGCCGGCCGCGTCCTGGCAGGTCTCTTGACGGCCCACCGCGGGCGAGCCGACGTCGTCATCCTCGGCCTGGCCCGCGGCGGAGTTCCGGTCGGATGGGAGATCGCCGCCGCCCTGCAGGCGCCGCTCGACGTGTTCCTGGTCCGCAAGCTCGGCGTCCCGGACTGGCCGGAGCTGGCGATGGGGGCAATCGCCAGCGGCGGCGGCCTCGTCGTCAACGACCAACTGATACGCAGTCTGGGTGTCAGCTCCGAACAACTCGACGCCACGATTGGCAGGGAGACCGATGAACTGCGCAGGCGCGAGGCGGCCTACCGGGGCGGCCACCCCGTGGTCGACCTGGGTGGCAGGGAGGTGATCCTGGTCGACGACGGCATTGCCACCGGGGCGAGTATGTTCGCCGCGCTGCAGGCGGTCCGCGCTTCCGGCCCGGCTCGGGTGGTCGTGGCGGTGCCGGTGGGGCCGCGGTCGGCGTACCGACGGCTACAGACGGAGACCGACGAGGTGGTGTTCGCGGTGATGCCCGACCGGTTCGAGGCGGTCGGACAGGTGTTCGCAGACTTTCACCAGATCACCGACGACGAGGTACGGGCGGCGCTGGCCACGCCGACTGTGCCAAACGGTCCGTGAAATCCGTTGCGGCGCGGCCGTTCCCAACCGGTTCGGCTAGTCGGTCTTGGTGCGTGAGGTCTCGTCGTCCTGCTGCTCGGCGGCGACGGCCGTGGTGTCGGCCTCCGTAGAGGTCTCCGACTCCTCGGTGGTCTCCGCGAGCTGCGAGGTCGGCTCATCCGGGTAGTCCTCCGCGGGCTCGGACTGCGCGAAGGCGGTGGTCTCGTCGTCCGAGTCGTCCGCGTCTTCGTCATCGGCACCCCGGGAACGTTCCCGCAGCGCGTCGACGATGAGCAGCAGCACCCCGATGACGCTGGCACCGATGCACACCCACGCGATCAGCTCATTGCTGGTGACGACGGCGGTGACGAGGGCGGCCAGGCCGATGACGGCGAGGACCAGCGCAATGATCAGCATCGATCAGCCGATCAGTTGTTTCCCCGGTTGAACTGGTTGAATCCGCCGCCGTCGTTGGTGGCGGTGGAATCAACCGGCGCCGCGGAGCCGCGCTGACCGAGTTCCTCGAGCTGCGACTCCAGGTAGGTCTTGAGGCGGGTGCGGTATTCGCGCTCGAACGTCCGGAGTTGTTCGAGGCGGCTTTCCAGCACAGTGCGTTGCTGGTTGATGGTGCCCATGATCTCGGAGTGCTTGCGCTCGGCATCGGCCTGCAGTGCGTCGGCCTTCTCCTGGGCCTGCCGCAGCTGGGTCTCGGACCGGGTCTGCGCGTCGTTGAGCATGGCGTCGGCGCGGGCCTTGGCCTCGGCAACGGTGGTCTCGGCGGTTTGCCGGGCCTCGCTCACCATGGCGTCCGCCTGCGCACGGGCGTCGGCGAGCATCTTGTCGGACTCGGCCTTCGCGGTGCCGGTGAGCCGGTCCGCGGTGTCCTGCGCGAGCCCGAGCACCTTGGCGGCCTTGATGTGCGAATCCTCGCTGACGTACGCGGGGGGTGGCGTGGGCGCCTCGTATACCGGCTGCGGGGGCGGTGCCGGAGCGGGTTCCGGCTCCGGTTCCGGCTGGTACAACGGGATGGCCTGCGTGGGCTGGGACACGCCACCACCGCTGCTCCGAGCGGTCGCCAATTCCTGATCCAGTTCGGCGACGCGCTGACGCAAGTCGGCGTTCTCCTCGATGAGCCGAGTCAGCTCGTTCTCAACCAGGTCGAGGAATGCGTCGACTTCGTCCTCGTTGTATCCGCGCTTGCCGATGGGCGGCTTACTGAACGCGACATTGTGAACGTCAGCTGGTGTGAGCGGCATTGTCTGCCCCCTTGGAGTCTGGACCGTCAACCGGTCTCAAAGTGTAGTGCCATAGTGGTAGTAACTGGCGCCCATCCTGTCACAGCAGACCCGGCGGTTGCAGGAGAGGTCGAGA
>JAVRPF010000828.1:0-4080 GCA_032162385.1 Mycobacterium sp. | reverse complement strand
CACACCGCGGGCCGAACCTTGCCGACCGGGACCGTGACGCTGCTGCTGGCCGACATCGAGGGCTCCACTCGGCTGTGGGAAAACCAGCCTGGCGTGATGGCGGCCGCGCTGGCCACCATGGATCGCGCGCTCGCCGAACTCGTCCACGTCAACAACGGCGTGTGCCCGATCGAGCAGGGTGAGGGAGACAGCTTCGTGGTGGCGTTCACCCGCGCAAGCGATGCGGTGGCGTGTGCGTTGGCCCTACAACGGGCTGCTCTGGCACCCATCCGCCTGCGGATCGGTTTGCACACCGGCGAAGTTCAGTTGCGCGATGAGGGCAAGTACATGGGGCCTACGATCAACCGCGCCGCACGATTGCGCGAGCTCGGGCACGGAGGCCAAACCCTACTGTCCGGCACGACAAGTGATCTCGTTCGCGAGTTGCTGCCTGAGCAAGCGTGGTTGACCGATCTCGGCTGCTACGCGCTTCGCGACCTATCCCGCCCCGAGCGCCCGGCTCAGCTATGCCATCCCGACCTGCACAACCATTTCCCGCCGCTGCGAAACCGCCGAACCAAATCCTTCCACGGGCAGCCCGGACAACGCACCAGCTTCGTCGGCCGCGTCAGCGAGCTCGCCCAAGTCCGGCGACTCTGGAAGTCAGCCCTGACTGCAGCGCACGCAGTGCGAGATTGACAGACTCCGACGGCTCCTCGGCCGTGTCGTGGCATCACAGGACAAACTGTTTCCCGCGATTCGGACCTTGTCGCGCTGGCCGGGCAGCTCCTTGACGAGATCGTCCGAAGCCGCCACTGGGTCCCTTGAGGTTTAACCGTAGGCTGGGAACTCCCCCGAGAGAGGTGCTGGCGATGGCGGCTTACGATCTTGCTGCATTGTGGGATGCGCACTGTGGGTACGAGTTCGAAGCGCGCGACGTCGACGCCACCATGGCCACCATGGTCGCGGAGCCCTACGTCAACCACATACCCACCATGACCGGTGGCGTCGGTTTCGAAAGGTTGCGACATTTCTACGCACACCATTTCATCGGGGTGAATCCTCCCGACTTCGAACTGATCCCCGTAAGCCGCACCGTCGGGGAGAGTTCGCTTGCGGACGAGTTCGTCGTCCGCTTCACGCACACCACTCGGATGGACTGGATGCTGCCCGGCATCGAACCAACCGGGCGCGCAGTGGAGATTCCCATGGTGGCCATTGTGCAGTTTCAGGCGGACAAACTCGTGCATGAGCACATCTACTGGGACCAGGCCAGCGTGCTGGTTCAACTCGGTCTGCTCGACCCCGACGGCCTGCCCATCGCAGGGGCCGAGACCGCGCGCAAGGTGCTCGACGTTTCCCTGCCCAGCAACACCCTGATGAATCCGTCTCAGTCGAACGGCTCGGGCTGACTAAGCTACCGGTAATCCGACCCCCAGTCGGGACATCGCGACTGCCAGGCCACCGGACCAGGGGTCAATTCGAATGCCGCGCCGGAGTCAGCGCCGACGCAGGCCGCCCGGTATCGACAGGGCACAGCCTGGCGGTAGCGCCTCACGGTCAGGTACTCGCCGAGTTGGACACCGCGCCCGAATGGGTGGTGCGTTGAGATCGATCACCCCGACCACAACCTAAAACCGAAGAGCACGAGCGCAGAGTGCTTGGCCATTGGCGTCTGGCGAGAGCAATGAAGCCGCAGGCTCTAGTCCAGCGCGGCCCAGGACTCGATGATCTCCCTGGCGATGGAGATGGAGCCGGGCAGCAGCAGCCGGGACGGCGAGTCGCTGCTCCAGTCGCCGTCCTCGAGGGCGTCGCGCACCTGGGCCCGGGTGAACCAATCCGCTTCGACGATCTCGCCGTCGTTGAACGAGAACTCCTGCTCCGGATCGCCGATAGCGTGGAAACCCACCATGAGCGAGCGCGGGAACGGCCACGGCTGGCTGCCCAGATAACGGACGTCGGACACGGTCAGTCCGACCTCCTCGATGATCTCGCGCACCACACAGGCCTCGAACGACTCGCCCGCCTCCACGAATCCGGCGAGCAGCGAGAAGAGCCGCTCCGGCCATACCGTCTGGCGGGCCAGCACGCAGCGGTCGTGCCCGTCGTGCACCAGGCAGATGATCGCCGGGTCGATCCGGGGGAACTCTTCGTGGCCGTTGACGGGGTTGACGCGCGACCAACCGGCCTTGATCATTCGCGTCGGCGAGCCGTCGACTGCACTGAATCGGGCGCTCTCATGCCAATTCAGCAATGCGGTCGCCGTCGCCACCAGTTGTGCGCTGACGTCATCGAAGATCGCACCGGCCCGGCGCAGGTCGAGCACCTCCGATTCGGCGTGGGGATCCTCTGGGCCCTCCAGCGCGCCGCGTACCCCCCACACGTGCCTGCCGTCTTCGAGTCGGCCGAGGAACACCGCGTTCTCGGCGGGGGTCTTCGACAGCTTCGCGGCGGCGCCGAGCACCACCCGGCCGCCGGAGATCAGCACCTGGTTGCGCCGGTCGACGCGCAGCACCAGTGCGTCCGGCCAGCCCGCCACGGCGGCATCGACGTCGGTGCGCAGGACGTCCGCGCGGTCGGCGCCCACCCGCGACAGCAGGGGGACGTTGCGCAGCTGAAAGTCGGTCACTCTGTCCAGACCCGGTCACCGGTCGGCGTTCGCGCTGCGGATGTACAGCAGCCGGTCACCCAACTCGACGGCGTCCACTTCGGGCTCGTCGACGCGCAGCAGCCTGCCGTTGCGGACGACGCCGAGCACGATGTCGGCCAGGTGCCGTGGCGACCCGCCTACCTCGGTCGTCTCGACCGGGCGTTCGCTGATCGCGAAGCCGGCGTCGGGTGTGAGGAGATCCTCCATGACCTCGACGACGGACGGGGTCTGAGTGGCGATGCCGAGCAGCCGTCCTGCGGTCTCCGAGGTGACGACGGTGGTGTCGGCACCGGACTGCCGCAGCAGATGCTGGTTCTCGGCCTCCCGGACCGCCGCGATGATCTTGGCGTTGGGCGCGAGTTCGCGCGCGGTGAGGGTGACGAGCACGGCGGTGTCGTCGCGGTTGGCCGCGACGATGATCGACTTGGCGTGCTGGGCGCTGGCCAGCCGCAGCACCTCCGAGTCGGTGGCGTTGCCGCGGACGGTCACCAGCCCCGCGCTCTTGGCCCGCTCGAGCGCGGCTGGGTTCTCGTCGACGACGACGATCTGGCCTGCCGCGACGTCGTCACCGATCATCGCGGCCACCGCCGTCCTGCCCTTGGTGCCGTAGCCGACGACGACGGTGTGATTCCGCACGGACTTCCTCCATCGCTGAATGTCGAACGCCTGGCGCGACTGGGTGGTGAGCGTCTCGACCGTGGTACCGATCAACACGATCAGGAACGCTATGCGCAGCGGAGTGACCACCAGGACGTTGATCACCCTCGCCGACGGGGTGAACGGGGTGATGTCGCCATAGCCGGTGGTCGACAACGAGACGGTGGCGTAATACAGGCAGTCCAGGAACGACAGCTCATTGTCCTGGACGTCGCGGTAGCCGCCGCGGTCCAGGTAGACGATGAACACCGCGGCGAACAGCGCCAGCAGCGCGTACACGACACGCATGAAGATCCTGCGCGCCGGGCTGACGAACGGCTTGGGGATGTTCAGGATGCCGACCAGGTCGGCGTCCGGCCGGGACGTCAGATTCTGATCGATCGCATCGAGCTGCCGACGCAACCTACCCTTGGCCACGAGGGCCCATCATCCGCCGGCGGCGTAGCACAGCACAATGTAACCATGACCTCCCCCACCTCATCAGTCGGCAGTGCGACCAGCGCGGCGCCCAGCCAACGTCCCGCCCAGCGGATGGGCGCCATGCTGGTCGGCATGGGCGCACTGCACTTCGTGGCGCCGAAACCGTTCGACACGATCGTTCCCGCCGAGTTGCCGGGCGGCGCGCGGTTCTACACGCTGGCCTCGGGTGTCGCGGAGGCGGCGACCGGCGTGATGCTGCTGACCCGGCGTACCCGTCGGGTCGGTGCACTGGCGGCCGTCGCGCTGTTCGTCGGCGTCTTCCCGGCGAACGTCAACATGGTCCGGCTGTGGTGGGGCAAGGGCTGGCCTGCCCG
>JAVRPF010000827.1:0-8345 GCA_032162385.1 Mycobacterium sp. | reverse complement strand
GCCGGCCGCCTTGGCGATCTCCTTGGTGGTCGCTCGGGCCATTCCGCGGGTGCGCATGACGTGTGCGGCCGCATCGAGCATCCGATCTCTCGTTGTCACACGAACCTCCCCTTGACAAGTTAGTGAGTCTTCACCAATCATAGCGGTAAGTGGGTATTCACTAACCTGGGGAGATCATGAAGATCACGATTTTCGGCGCCGCCGGAGGCACCGGCACGCAGTTACTCGACCTGGCGTGCGCTGCCGGACACGAGGTCACGGCGGTGGTCCGCGACCCCGCGCGCCTCACTGGCACCGATCCGCACCTCACCGTCGTGACCGCGGACGTCATGGACCCGGAGGCGATCGGACCCGTCGTCTCGGGCCGTGATGCGGTCATCACCGCGATCGGCTCGCGCGAGGGCCGCACACCGACCTCCGTGCAGACCGACAGCACGGCCAGCATCGTCACCGCGATGCGGAACCGCAGCACGCGCCGGTTGGTCGTGGTGAGCAACAGCGGCATGTTCACCGACGGCGACGGGCCGATGAGCCGGCTGGTCGCCAAACCGATCCTGCGCAGGATGCTCAAGCACCCGTGGGCCGACATGCAGCGCATGGAAGACGTCGTGCGTGACAGTGGTATCGACTGGACCATCATTCGGCCGCCGATGCTGACCAACGGACGGCGCACCGGCTCCTACCGAAGCGCTGTCGACTCCAACGTGCGCGGCGGCATCCGGGTGTCTCGCGGCGATCTGGCCGACAGCATCATGCGCTGCGTGGTCGACGCGGGATCCATCCACACGGCCATCTCGATCGCGAACTGACCCAGGAGCGGGAGAAACATGAAGAACTCGGTGCGACCCATGCGGGTCGTCTGCCTCGGTGACAGCCTCACGCGCGGCCAGGTCAGCGCGGACTATGTCGAAATGCTGGCCGCACGCGACGTCGGCGGGTCGGCCAGCTTCACCAACGCCGGCGTCAACGGCGATCTCGCCTTCAACGTTCTGCAGCGACTCGATTCGGTGATCGAACTGCAGCCCGACGTGGTGTCGGTGCTGATCGGCACCAACGACACCAACGCCAGCCTGTCGGAGAAGAACATCCGGATGATGACGCGGATGAAGAAGCTGCCCGAGCGGCCGACGATCGCCTGGTACCACGAAAATCTCACCGCGATCATCGACCGCTTGGCAGCGGAAACCTCCGCGCGCATTGCGCTGCTGTCACTTCCGGTCCTCGGTGAAGAACTCGGGTCGGAATCGGTGCGACGGTCAGCCGACTACAGCGCCGTGATCAAGGAGATCGCCCGCACACGGAGCGTCACGTATCTACCGCTGCATGAACGCCAGGTCGCCTGCTTGACGGCGAGCGGATCTACACCGGGAATCCGGTTCCGCGACGGCCGTATCCTTTCCGCCAGCGCGGCGACACAACACTTCGTGCTGCGCCGCTCATTCGACCAGATCTCGCGCCGCCGCGGTCTGCAGCTGACCACCGACCTGATCCACCAAAACACCTGTGGCGCCATCATGATCGCCGACCTCATCCAACAGTTCCTCGCGCAACAACACACGTATCCATCAACTGGGGACATCCCAAAATGACATCACCGGAAGACTTCTCGTACGATTCCGCATACCGTGGCGAAGCCCCCGCAGTCGGCATCGGATCACGACCGCCGTGGAGCATCGGCGAACCACAGCCCGACCTCGCGGCACTGATCGAGCAAGGCAAGTTTCACGGCGATGTACTCGACGTCGGCTGCGGTGAGGCCGCAGTATCGCTGCACCTGGCCGAGCTGGGCTACACCACTGTCGGACTTGACCTTTCACCGGTCGCCATCGAACTGGCCCGTGCCGAAGCCGCCGAGCGCGGCCTGAACGGGACAACCTTCGCAGTCGCCGACATCAGCTCGTTCACCGGCTACGACGGTCGATTTGGAACCATTGTCGACAGCACGCTGTTCCATTCGATTCCGGTGGAAGCCCGCGAGGGATACCAGCAGTCGATCGTGCGGGCCGCCGCTCCCGGCGCGTCCTACTTCCTGCTGGTCTTCGACCGCGCAGGCATTCCCGAAGGCCTTGCCAACCCCGTCACCGCCGACGAGCTACGCGAAATCGTGTCCAAATACTGGGACATCGACGAGATCCGACCGGCGCGCATCCACGGCAAGCTGCCCGACAACTTCCGCGGCTTCCCCGGCATGGACATTCGCCACGAACCCGACAACCTCATCTCGGTGCCGGCCTGGCTGCTCAGCGCCCACCTGGTCGAAACCGCCTAACGCGGCAAGCCCAGCAACCGTTCGCCCGCGACGGTGAGCAGGATCTGCTCGGTGCCACCCGCGATGGATAGGCAGCGGGTGTTGAGGAAGTACCGCACGTCGGGCGAATCGACGATCCCGGAGCCGTCGTAGGAATCCATGATCGTCTCGGCCAGCGACTGCCGGTAGCGCACCCCGATCAGCTTGCGCACGCTCGACGCCGCGCCCGGATCGTGGCCGCCGAGGGCCATCTTCGCGATCAGCTGGTCGAGCAGCGCGCCCACCTGCGCGGCGACGATCAGCACGCCGAGCCGGTCCTGCTCGGCGACGTCGATGTCACGGCCCTCGATGACCTCGAGCAGGTGCTCCATGCCCTTGTCCAGCGCACCACCGGAAGCCATGGCGATCCGCTCGTTGGCCAGCGTGGTGCGGGCCAGCGGCCAGCCGCCGTCGACGGTGCCCACCACCATCTCGTCGGGCACGAACAGGTCGTCGAAGAACACCTCGTTGAACAGTGCTTCGCCGGTGATCTCGCGCAACGGGCGGATGTCGATGCCCGGCGACTTCATGTCGACCAGGAAGTAGGTGATGCCCTTGTGTTTCGGCGCATCCGGGTTGGTGCGGGCCAGGCAGACGCCCCAGTCGGCGCGGTGCGCGTTCGACGTCCACACCTTCTGGCCGGTCAGCAGCCAGCCGGACTTTCCATTGCTCCTCGCGTCCGCACCGTCGGTGCGAACTGCCTTGGTGCGCAACGACGCAAGGTCGCTTCCCGCCCCCGGCTCACTGAACAGCTGGCACCAGTAGACGTCGCCGTTCAGGGTGCCGGGAATGAAGCGCGCGATTTGCTCCGGGGTGCCGTGCTCGAGGATGGTCGGCGCCGCCCACCAGCCGATCGAGATGTCCGGCCGCTTCACTCCCGCCGCGGCCAATTCCTGATCGATCAGCAGCTGCTCGGCCGGGACGGCAGCGCGACCGTACGGCTTGGGCCAGTGCGGCGCCATCAGCCCGGTCTCGGCCAATGCCACCTGCCACTTCTCTTCGGGCAGCGCGGCGATCTCGGCGACGACCGTCGCGATCTCGGGCCGGATGTCCTCGGCACCAGTGACGTCGACGTGCAGTTGCCTGCGCACGCCGGCCCGGGTCAGCTCCGCACTGCGCCGCAGCCAGAGCGACTTGCCGCCGAGGAACTGCGCCAGGGCGTAGGCCCGGCGCAGGTAGAGATGAGCGTCGTGTTCCCAGGTGATGCCGATGCCGCCAAGCACCTGGATGCAGTCCCGCGCGTTGACCTTGGCCGCCTCGATGCCGATGGCGGCGGCGACCGCCACGGCGATCGACAGTTGCGACTCGTCCTTGTCGGTGACGGCGCCTGCCGCGTCGGCGGCGGCAACGGAGATCTGCTCGGACCGCAGCAGCATCTCGGCGCACATGTGCTTGACCGCCTGGAAGCTGCCGATCGGCTTGCCGAACTGCTCGCGCACCTTGGCGTACTCGTTCGCCGTCTCGAGCATCCAACGCGCCAGCCCGGCGGCCTCGGCGGCCAGGACGGTGGCGGCCAGGTCGAGAAAGCGCTGATGTGACAGGCCGAGCGCGGTGGCAGGCGCCGACGACAGCGTGACGCGCGCCAGGGGGCGGGAGAAGTCGGTGGCGGTCAGGGCCTCGACGGTGACGCCGTCGGCAGTGGCGTCGACCACCAGCCACGCATCGCCGGCCGGCAGGATCAGTACCCCGTCGGCCAGCCCGCCCAGGACGAACTCGGCGGTACCCGTCGCGGTGCCCGAGTCGTAGCCGATGTCGGATAGCAGCGCGACGCCTGCGGTGCGCTCACCCGAGGCCAGCGCTTCGAGCACGGTCTCGTCGGTGATGACCAGAGTGGCCAGTGCCGTCGTCGCCACCGGCCCGGGCACCAGCGCGGCGGCCGCTTCGCCGACCATCAGGCAGAGGTCTTCGACGCTGCCGCCGGCACCGCCGAGTTCCTCGGGGATCGCGACACCGAAGATCCCCAATCGCGCCACACCCCGGTACGGGGCCCGCCATGCATCGGGGTCCCCCTGCTCGACGGCACGCACGGCCGCGATCGAGTCCGACGCAGCGGCCCAGCTACGGACCATGTCGCGTACGGCAAACTCATCGTCAGTGACGTTGGCGGACGCACCAGGCATCTCGGGCCTCCTAGCCTTAGGCGAGAACACGATGATTCTCACTAGAACGTGTTCTAATGGTGGCAGCGTTCGAACGTCAAGTCGACCGCCATTACAGCAGGACACATAGGTGTCCCCGGGGGCACGGAGGTGGGAAATCAGAGTTCGGCATGCGTATCGTTTTCACCCAGTGCGCAATGTAGAGGAGCTGTCCGCCGCATGTCGTCGCCAGCACACACCAATCCGGGTTCGGGGTCCGATGCGACCACCGGCCCGCGTCAGGTGATGAACGTGGCCGTTCTTGCTGAGTCCGAACTCGGATCCGAGGCTCAACGCGAGCGCCGCAAGCGCATCCTGGACGCCACCCTCGCGATCGCCTCCAAGGGTGGTTACGAGGCAGTTCAGATGCGTGCCGTGGCCGAACGCGCCGACGTCGCGGTCGGCACGCTGTACCGCTACTTCCCGTCGAAGGTGCACCTGCTGGTGTCCGCCCTCGGCCGGGAGTTCGAGCGCATCGACGCCAAGACCGACCGGGCCACCCTAACGGGCGGCACCCCATATCAGCGGCTCAACATCATGGTCAGCAAGCTCAACCGCTCCATGCAGCGCAACCCCCTGCTGACCGAAGCCATGACGCGCGCGTTCGTGTTCGCCGACGCGTCCGCCGCCGGTGAGGTTGATCACGTCGGCAAGCTGATGGACGGAATGTTCGCCCGCGCGATGAGCGACGGCGAGCCGACCGAGGACCAGTACCACATCGCACGGGTGATCTCCGACGTGTGGCTGTCGAACCTGCTGGCCTGGCTAACCCGACGCGCGTCGGCCACGGACGTCAGCAAGCGACTGGACCTGGCGGTCCGCCTGCTCATCGGCGACGGGGAGCACCCTAAGATCTGACCGGTGAGTGAGCTCCCGGCAGACCTCATCCGCGCGCTCGACGGCGCCGCCGCGACACCGCGCCTGCTCGTCGCCTCGGACTTCGACGGCACCCTCGCCCCGATCGTGAACAACCCGGCCGACGCCCGGCCGCTGCCCCGCGCCGCCGATGCCCTGATCGCGCTGGCCGGGCTGCCGTCGACCACCACCGCGTTGGTCTCCGGGCGCGCCCTGAGCACGTTGCGCGAGCTGTCGTCGATGCCTCGGCCGGTGCACCTGGTGGGCAGCCACGGTGCCGAGTTCGACACCGGATTCACAGACCGGATCGACGGAGAGCTGTTGGAGCGGATCGCGGCCGAGCTGACGGCGATCGCCGCGAACCGACCCGGTGTGACCGTCGAACCCAAGCCGGCCAGTGTCGCGCTGCACGTGCGCAATGCCAGCGCCGCCGACGGCAGGGAGGCGCTGGACGCGGCGCGGGCCGCCGCACAGGCGTGGGATGCCGAGCTCACCACGGGCAAGGCGGTGCTGGAGTTCGCGGTCATCTCGACCGACAAGGGTGAGGCGATCGACATCATCCGCGACCGCGACGACGCGACGGCCGTGGTGTTCTTCGGCGACGACGTCACAGACGAGAAGGCCTTCCGGCGGATGCGCGACGGCGATGTCGGGGTCAAGGTCGGGCCCGGCGACACGTTGGCGGCCTATCGGGTGAAATCACCGGAGGATGTCGCGACCGCGCTGACATACCTGCTGGAGCGCCGGCGCTAGACGGGCCCGGACGTGCGGCCGCGCACCAGTTCGGTGTCGAGCACCTCGACCGCAGGCAGACCGGAGCGCGGCGGGTTGTGCAGCAGCCGCCCGGCCCGCCTGCCCTTCTCCATGCTGGGCTGCTTCACCGTGGTGAGTCCGCGGGCCAATGCGTCGGGGATGCCGTCGAATCCGGTCACCGTCATCTGGCCCGGTACGTAGATGCCACGCGCCCGCAGGTAGTCCATCGCCGACAGCGCCAACACGTCGGCGGTGCACATCAGCGCGGTGATCCGCGAATTGGCCTCCAGGGCCACCTCGGCGGCGGCCCCGCCCGACGTCGGCAGGTGTTCGTAGCTCTCCACCACGGTCAGAGATGCCGGATCCAGGCCTGCGTCGCGCATCGCGTCGTGGACGCCGTTGATGCGTTCGCGCTGCACGCGAAAGTGCGGGCTGTCGACCCGCTCCGGATCGGCCACCGCCGGACTGGCCCCGCCGTGCGGCCAGTCGCGCCCCAGCCGCATGGTCAACAGCCCGATCTCGCGGTGCCCGAGGCCCACCACGTGCTCCGCCATGGCGCGCATCGCCGCGCGGTCGTCGATGCCGACCCGGGAGGCGCCCGGTAGGTCCTTGGGTTGGTCGACGACCACCGTTGGCAGGGCGCGCTGGGCCACGACCGGCAGATACGGGTCGTCGTCGGAGGCGGCATACACCACGAATCCGTCGACGCCCGCGGCCAGGACGGCGGCCGTGCCGTCACCCACGGTGCGGTTGGGCCCGACGGCGACGAGCAGTAGGCCCTGCCCGGCTTCCTCGCACGACTCGGCGAGACCGGCGACGAAGTCCACCGCTGCCGGATCGCTGAACGAGTAGTTGAGCGGTTCGGTGATCATCAGGCCGACGGCGCCTGCCCTGCGGGTGCGCAGCGAGCGCGCCACCGGGTCGGGCCCTGCGTAACCCAATCGCTTGGCGGTCGCGAGCACGCGGTCGCGCAGGTCGGCCGAAAGTTGGTCTGGCCGGTTGTAGGCGTTGGAGATCGTGGTGCGGGAAACCTTGAGTTCGGCGGCCAACGAGGCCAGAGTCGCCCGACGTCGCGGGGCGGGTCCGCTGGACATGCTCTGTGACGTTAGCCGATCGAATGGATACTCCCCGGTATCCGTGCCGCCCGTGGGGTCAATGACGGGTCAGCATCAGGCTTCGATCGTCGAATGGTGGCGTTCATCCTCGTGCCAATTGGCCAGGAGGCGCAGCGACGTTTCGTCGGCCGATCCGGGTTCGGTGGTGTAGACGATGAGGACCTGATCGGGGTCGCCAGATGGGTTGAGCGCGGCGCCCGACGCACGGAGCGGCTCGAAGCCTTGGTCGGGCGAATCGAGGCCGCCGGCGGGACCGCGTCGTTTCGCCGTCTGGATGTCACCGATGCTGCTGACGTCCAACGTTTCGTCACCGACGCCACCAACACCTACGGCGGGGTGGACGTCATGATCAACAACGCCGGGGTCATGCCGCTGTCCGCCCTGGCGGAAGACAAGGTCGACGAATGGAACCGGATGATCGACGTGAACATCCGCGGTGTGCTCCACGGGATCAGCGCCGCCCTTCCCGTGATGCGGGCCCAAGGTAGCGGGCACATCGTCAATGTGGCCTCCATCGGCGCCCACGAGGTGGAACCGACCGCGGCCGTGTACTCCGCCACCAAGTTCGCGGTCTGGGCCATTTCGGAGGGGCTGCGCAAGGAACAATCCGGCGACATCAGGGTCAGTGTCATCTCCCCTGGTGTCACCGAATCCGAACTCGCCGAATCGATCTCAGATGCACAGGCCCGCGACGCCATGCGGGAATACCGGGCCCTTGCCATTCCCGCGTCGGCGGTCGCCGACGCCATCGCGTTCGCCCTCGGGCAGCCGCCCGAGGTGGACGTCAACGAGATCATCGTGCGGCCGGCCGCCAGCACGCACTAGTGAGGCACCGCCACGTCGGTCTAATCCGGACCTACGGCTACCGGGAGGGCTGGATCCGAACTCCACTCGGACCACGACCCCGGATACAACGCCGCGTCGACGCCGACGGAGGCGAGTGCAGCCACCACCACCGACGCCGTTACGCCCGATCCGCAGTACACCCCGGTGGCATCGCCCAACGCCCGCCTCAGGTCGGCGTCGGCGTGAAAGCGTCCGTCGTCGCCCAGCAAGCCCATGCTCGGCACGTTCCTGGCACCGGGGATGTGTCCGGCCACCGGATCGATGGGTTCGACGTCTCCGCGGAACCGTTCCGGTGGCCGCGCATCGAGCAAGCGCGTGCCCATCGCCGCCGCGTCTCCGGCGTCCAGCGTC
>JAVRPF010000826.1:0-3000 GCA_032162385.1 Mycobacterium sp. | reverse complement strand
TCCGGCGATGATTGCTCGCAAGCCGCTCTTCCTGGCCGATTCTGCAAAGGCGAACATCTCGTCAGGCATGCGATGCGCCGACAACACCCGCACCTCGTGGGAAACGCCGAAGTGCTGGAACACCTCGACGGCCTTGCTCATCGTCGGCCAGTCGCTGGACGATCCCATCACCACTGCGACCAGCGCGCTCTCGTTCACCGGCGCAAGTATGGCATCGGAGTGCTTCAAGCCACCCCGTACGCGCGTCAAACACTCCGTCGACATGGGCCGCGGCGTGCAGGTCGCGATAGAACTCGATCCATGCAGGATCATTCATTGCCACGCAGCACGCCAGCCGAGCAGGGAGTCGACGCCACTGGGATCGACGCGTTCATCGCTGCCGTGGCACCCCTCGAGGGGGTCGAACTGCACAGCCTGATGGTGGTGCGGCACGGATCGGTGGTGGCCGAACGTTGGTGGCACCCGTATGCCGCGAACGCGCCTCATCTGCTGTACTCGCTCAGCAAGAGCTTCACGTCGACCGCGCTCGGGTTCGCCGTTACCGAGGGCCGGATCGACCTCGACGCGACGGTGCTGTCGTACTTCCCGGAGTTCGACGCGCAGATCACCGATCAGCGCTCTCGGGGGACGAAAGTACGGCATGTGGCGTCGATGGCCAGTGGACACGCCGACGAGACAGTGCAGGAGGCGTACCGACGCGGTGACGGCGATCTCGTGCTGGGCCTGCTCCTGATTCCGCCGGACCACGACCCCGGCACGTTCTTCGCCTACAACCAGCCCTGTACGAACGCGCTGGCGCGCATCATCTGCAAGGTCACCGGTGGCACCCTCAACCAGTACCTGCTACCGCGGCTGTACGAGCCGCTTGGCATCGGCGTGCACGGTTGGACCACCGATGGCGAAGGGCGCGAGATCGGCTTCTCCGGCCTGCACAGCACCACCGAGGCCATCGCCAAGTTGGGCCAGGTCTATCTGGACGAAGGGAAGTGGGAAGGCAAGGAGCTGCTCCCGAGGTCGTGGATGACCGAGGCAACCCGCTCGCATGTGGTGCCGGACAGGGAGGACCCCGACTGGAGCCAGGGCTACGGCTTCCAGTTCTGGCGCAGCCGGCACGGCTACCGCGGCGACGGCGCGTACGGGCAGTACATGGTGATTCTTCCCGAGGCGGATGCCGTCGTGGCGATCACCTCGCAGAGCCCGGCGATGCAACTCGTCCTGGACGCCCTGTGGGAGCACCTGCTGCCGGTATTGACCGGCGAGGGTGGCCCGTCCGGCGCGTGGCCACGAGAGAATCCGAGCCTCGCAAGTCCGAAGGGTGCTGTCGTCGTTTCGATCGCTGATGGCTCGTATCACCCGGGGCCCAGAAACGCGTTGCCGTCGTTGCGATCGATGGAACTGGTCGGCGGAGACGTGATCCTGCGCGACGACGGTCCGGACGTCCGACTGCAGCTTGGCGAGGCCTGGACCGCTACCGGCCCGTTCGCCACTGCAGCCACGTCCGACGGCGGTCGCCTGCATGTCGACGTGATCTTTACCGAAACACCGCACCGGCTCCACGTCGTGGCGGACCCGGCGACGTCGCAGTTCGACGCCCACTGGGAGACCGAGCCGCTGCAGGCCGGGCCACTGGCCGAGCTACGGATGCCGCGAACTGCCTGACGAGGCGCCGGCGCGCTCGCCTTCGACCACCGCGGCGTGGGCGCGGCGCGGGGCCACGCAATCGCCCACCCGCTCGACGCTGAGGCCTGCTGCTTTCAGGTCGTGATACAGCCATTCGACGGGTCGTGCCGGGACGGCCAGCACCACCCAATCGGGGTTGCGGGTGACTGTGACTCCGGTCGGGTGATGCAGAAGGTTGAGGGCGCGCTGAGCCGATGGTTCGCCCATGCCCATTGCCACGAGGTCCGTTGATTGCACGATGCCTTTCGCGCCGGCCCGCATCCACCAGTTCTCCATGTCGAGGGTGATGCCGAGGTCCTGCCCCACGACCATGCCGTTCGTCACGATCTCGACGTTGCAACCGCGATCGGCCAACAGCTCCGCCACCGAGGTCGCTTGGTGGAACCCGAGCTCGTCGATCACGACGACATCACCCGACGGGCTCGCGGAACCGTCGAGCACCTCGCTCACATCGACGACGCGATCCGCGTCCTCGGGCACCCACCACGGTCGCTGCGGCTCGGCACCTGTTGCGATGATCACGTGATGCGGCTTTTGCTCGGTGATCAGGCCGGGCCACGCGCTGACGCCGTACTCGATCGTCACGCCGAGTCGTCTGCATTCGGTCAGCTGGTTGCGGATCATGTCGCCGAACTCGGCGCGGTTCGGCACCGATGCGGCGAGCCGCACTTGCCCGCCCGCGTGGCGCTCCTTCTCGTACACCGTGACCTTCACATCCCCGCTTCGCGCCGCAGCGATCGCCGCCTGCAACCCGCCCGGCCCCGCCCCAATCACCACAACCCGCCGATGTGATGAGGGATGAGCCGCCCGGGACCGCACATCTCTCATCTCGATGGTCGGGACTGGCCTCCGCTTCGCTTCGGCTGCTCCCTCCGTGCGGCTCGTCGCTGGCGCTTCCGTTTTGATAGTCGAGTTCGACCTCCGCTTCGCTTTGGTCTCGCTCTCCGTGCGGCTGGTCGCTGGCGCTTCGCTCGCGGTCGCCGCTTCTTTGCCTGTCTTGGGGTTTTCGATGCAGCCGAGCCAGCGGTTGAGGCCCATGCGACCGACGCATTCCTGGTTGCACGACAGGCACAGACGGATGTCGTCGGTTGCGCCGGCCTTGGCCTTGGCGGCGAAGTCCGCGTCGGCGATCTGCCCGCGAACGATTCCGACCAGATCGCAGTGCCCCTCGGCGAGGGCTCTTTCGGCTTGGAGCGGGTCCTTGAAACGCCCGACGCCAACAACGGGCAGATCGACGGCCTTGCGGATCGCCGACGGAATGAACATCGCATAGCCGGGCGGGATGTGCATGCTCGCTTCGATCATGAACAAGCTGGCCGT
>JAVRPF010000825.1:0-5473 GCA_032162385.1 Mycobacterium sp. | reverse complement strand
CGGGGAAGTTGTAAAAGTTCTTGCCCTGCTGGAACTGGGTGAACGCCGGGCTGACGATCGTCGGGTCAAGCAACCGGATGTTCGACGTCGTCGCCCGGTCCGAGGCCACCTGCTGTGGGGTGGCCTGCGCATTGCCGCTGTAGTCGCGGTAGGTGACCACGTCGTCGGTCAAGCCATAGGCCTGCCTGGTCGCCATGATACTTCGGCTGATGTATTCGCTTTCCTTTTGCGCCGCATTGGGTCTCACGCTGATCTGCTCCACGACCAGCGGCCAGCCCCAACCCACGATCAGCGAGCTCAGCAGCAGCAGCACCACGCCGATCGCCGGAATACGCAAGTCGCGCAACACGATTGCCGAGAACACCGCGATCGCGCAGATCACGGCGATGGCCAGAAGGATCAGCTTGGCAGGCAGCACCGCGTTGATGTCGGTATACCCGGCGCCGGTGAACGGCTTGCCGTCACGGGTGTGGCTGAGCAGCTCGTAGCGGTCGAACCAGTAGGCGACCGCCTTGAGCAGAATCAGTGTGCCGCCCAACGAGATCAGTTGGATGCGCGCAGACCGGCTCAGGGCCCCGGTGCGACCGGCCAGCCGGATGCCCCCGAACAGGTAGTGGCCCAGCAGGTTGGCGACGAACGCCAGGAACGTCGCCACGAACAGGTAGCTCAACACCAGCCGGTAGAACGGCAGGTCGAATGCGTAGAAACCGAGGTCCATCCCGAACTGCGGGTCGTTGACCCCGAAGCTACCGCCGTGCAGGAACAGCTGCACCCGCACCCAGTAGGTCTGGGCGACGATGCCGGCGAGGACGCCGATGAACACGGGGATTCCGATGCCGAACAGCCGCAGCCGGGCCATCGCCGCGGTGCGGTACCGGGCCACCGGATCGTTCGGACCCGCGGTTGGGACGAAGACCGGCCGCGTCCGGTAGGCCAGCGCCAATGCGCCGAACACCACGGCACCGATCACCAGCGCGCCGACCAGGAAGACGACGAGCTTGGTGACCAGCACGGTGGAGAACACCGAGCGGTAACCCAGCTCGCCGAACCACAACCAGTCCACGTAGGTGTCGACCAGGCGTGGCCCGATCAGCAACAGCACGACGATGGTCAACGCAATGGCGATCAGAATCCGGCTACGCCGCGTCAGCTTCGGCATCCTCGCCGCGGGCCGCATACCCACTCGTCAACTCCGCTCTCGGGTGTCGCTACTTTGTGACGTCGCGCTTCCGACGTGCCCCAACTCTACGCACTGGTCGCCAAGGGAATTCTCAGCAATGGGGAGGTTCGCCGCCGGCGGAAACCGCGTGCAACGCATCGACGGCCGAAGTCAGGGTGTCGACCTTGATCAGCTGCAGGCCGTCGTCGTGCGCTGAGCGCGCCTCGTCGCAGTTGTCCGCCGGGACCAGGAAGATCGTGGCGCCCGCCTCCTGCGCGGCGACCATCTTGTGGCTGATGCCGCCGATGGGGCCCACCTTGCCGTCGCCGGTGATCGTGCCGGTGCCCGCCACGAACTTGCCGCCGTTCAGGTCGCCCGTGGTGAGCTTGTCGACGACGGCGAGGCTAAACATCAGGCCCGCGGACGGTCCACCGATGTTGGCGAGGTTGAAGTCGATCTTGAAGTCCGCCCACGGCGCTTCGAGCACGCCGACGCCGAGGAAGCCGTAGTCACGGTCCCCGTTCTTGCCCAAGGTGATCGTCGTGGTGCCGACCCCCTCTCCCTTGCGGCGGTAGTCGATCACCATCTGGTCGCCGGGTTTGGTGTTCTTCAATAGAGCGGTGAACTCGTCGAGGCTGGCGACGGGCTTGTTGTCGACCATGTCGATGGCGTCGCCCGATTGCAGCTTGCCCGCCGATGGCCCTGGGTCGGTGACGTTCTCGATGGTGACCGCCTTCGGGTACTTCAGGTACGACAACGCGGCGTACTCGGCGCTGTCCTCCGAGCGCTGGAAGTCGCTGTTGTTGTCCTTGTCGATCTGATCCTTGGACTTGTCCGGCGGATAGACGAGGTCCCGAGGCACCAGTTGGTCGCGACCCGACATCCACAGCGCGAGCGCCTGACCGAGCGTGATGCCGTCGCTCTGGGACACGGTGGTCATGTTCAGATGCCCGGACGTGGGATAGACCTTGGTCCCCTCGATGTCGACGACTTCCTTGCCGTCGACCTCGCCGAGTGTGTCGAACGTCGGACCAGGACCCAGCGCCACGAACGGCACCGCCACCGCCGACAGCAGTACGCCGAACGCCACGATCGGCACCAACGCCACCACCAGGGTCAGAATCCGCCTGTTCACGACGCCCACAGTAAGGCTCTGCTGCATATTCACTCTCAGCGTGACCCGCGGACCCACGTGACTCCCCCTCAGTGAGTACCGTTGAAGCATGGCTGACCTGCCCTTCGGCTTCTCCCACGGGGACGACCCCGACCGCGACAAGCCCAAGAAGGACCCCGATCCCGGCTCGCAGCCGGATCCGTTCGGGTTCGGCGGGGCCGGATTCGACATGTCCGACCTGGGCCAGATCTTCACCCGGCTGGGAGAGATGTTCAGCGGCGGCCACGCGATGGGTGGCGGCCAGCAGTCCGGTCCGGTGAACTACGACCTTGCCCGCCAGCTGGCGGCCAACTCGATCGGATTCGTCAAACCGATACCCGAGGCCACCGCCAGCGCCATCGCCGATGCCGTCCGCCTTGCCGAGACGTGGCTGGACGGCGTGACACCACTGCCCGCCGGCACCACCAGGTCGACGGCGTGGACACCCAGCGACTGGATCGACAACACGCTGGGCACCTGGAAGCGGCTGTGCGATCCGGTTGCCGAGCAGATCTCCACGGTATGGGCGTCGACGCTGCCCGAGGAGGCCAAGAGCATGGCCGGCCCCCTGCTCGCGATGATGTCCCAGATGGGCGGCATGGCGTTCGGCTCGCAACTCGGCCAGGCACTTGGCACGCTGTCGCGAGAAGTGTTGACCTCCACCGACATCGGACTGCCGCTGGGCCCCAAGGGGGTGGCGGCGCTGATGCCCGACGCGATCGAGGCGCTCGCCGAGGGCCTCGAGCAGCCGCGCAGCGAGATCCTGACGTTCCTGGCCGCGCGCGAGGCCGCGCACCATCGGCTGTTCAGCCACGTGCCGTGGCTGTCCAGCCAGTTGCTCAACGCCGTCGAGGCGTTCGCCAGGGGCATGAAGGTCGACACCAGCGGGCTCGAGGAATTCACCCACGGCTTCAATCCAGAGTCACTGACCGATCCCTCTGCCATGGAGCAGCTGCTCAACCAGGGCATCTTCGAGCCGAAGGCGACGCCCGAGCAGGTCGCGGCGCTGGAACGGCTCGAGACGCTGCTCGCGCTAATCGAAGGATGGGTGCAGACCGTGGTGAACGACGCCCTCGGCGACCGGATTCCCGGCACGTCGGCCCTGAGCGAAATGCTGCGCCGCCGCCGTGCCACCGGCGGCCCCGCCGAGCAGACGTTCGCCACGCTGGTCGGACTGGAGTTGCGGCCGCGCAAGATGCGTGAGGCCGCGGCGTTGTGGGTGCGGCTGACCGAGGCCGTCGGCTCAGACGCCCGCGACGCCGTGTGGCAGCACCCAGATCTGCTGCCGGGTGCCGAGGACCTCGACGAGCCCGCCGCGTTCATCGACCGCATCGTTGGTGGCGACACCAGCGGGATGGAGCAGGCGATCGCCGACCTGCAGAACGATGAGGAGAAGCGCACCGACGACAGCTAGCCCCGCGCCTTGCGCAGGGCTGGTCGTTGAGATTCCGCCTACGGTCGTGATTTCGCGAATCCACGACCCCCAATGCAATCTCGACGTCAGGGTCGGGGGCGCAGAAGCAACTCCGGTGTCGAAGTCGCTCCGCCGCCTCGAGGCCAACGTCGCGACCCGCCTGTGGATACCCGCCGCGGCCTGTGGATAACTAAAACGCCCTGGCCTGTGTACGTGGCACAGTCGTCACGTGTTGCGTCACACGCTCGACCCGGCGATGCCGGTGCTGATGCGCCCCGACGGTGCCGTTCAGGTGGGGTGGGACCCTCGGCGTGCCCTGCTGGTCCGCCCACCGGACGGCTTGTCCGCCGCCGCGCTGGCCGACCTGCTGCGCATCATGCAGTCCGGCATCGCCATGACCGAGCTTCGGGCCCTCGCGGTGAACCGCGGCGTTGCGGACGCGGCGGCCGTGGCCGAACTCGTCGCCTCGCTGGTCGGCGCCGGGGTCGTGACGACGGCACCTCCTCCGGCCCGCTCGGCGTCCATTCGCATCCATGGCCGCGGGCCGCTGTCCGATCTGCTGGCCGGGGCGCTGCGGTGCTCGGGCGCCAGGGTCCGGCACAGCAGCCTCAGCCACGCCGGCGTCCGACCGGGCACCACCGATCTGGTGGTGCTGTCGGACTATCTGGTCACCGATCCACGGCTGGTCCGGGACCTGCACGAGGCCCGAGTGCCGCATCTGCCGGTGCGCGTGCGGGACGGCACGGGCCTGGTGGGCCCGCTGGTCATTCCCGGGATGACGAGTTGCCTACGCTGCGCCGACCTGCACCGCAGCGACCGCGACGCCGCCTGGCCCGCGCTGGCCGCCCAACTGCGCGACGCCGTCGGCAGCGCCGACCGGGCCACCATGCTGGCCACCGCGGCATTGGCGCTCAGCCAGGTCGACAGAGTCATCAAGGCAATCCGCGACGCCGGCGACCCCCGAGGAGCCGGCGAGCCGCCTGCCACCCTGGACACCACGCTGGAGGTGGATGTCAGCACCGGATCGACGGCGAGCCGACGGTGGTCGCGGCACCCGCGTTGTCAGTGCTGACATCGATCGTTGGCAAGTTGACGTCGGTTGGTCAGAAGCGTCATGGATGATGGTCTGGTGGCAGACATCAAACGTGGCCGAGCTGCGCGCAACGCCAAGCTGGCGTCCCTTCCCGTCGGCATCGCCGGCCGGGCCGCGCTGGGCTTCGGCAAGCGGCTGACCGGCTCGTCGAAGGACGAGGTCAACGCCGAGCTGATGGACAGGGCCGCCCAGCAGTTGTTCACCGTCCTCGGTGAGCTCAAGGGTGGCGCGATGAAGGCGGGCCAGGCGCTTTCGGTCATGGAGGCCGCCATCCCCGAGCAGTACGGGAAGCCGTATCGCGAGGCCCTGACCAAGCTGCAGCGCGAAGCACCCCCGCTTCCGGCGGAGAAGGTGCACCGGGTGCTCGACGCGCAGCTGGGCACCAAGTGGCGGGAGCGGTTCGCCTCGTTCGACGACACGCCGGTGGCGTCGGCCAGCATCGGCCAGGTGCACAAGGCGGTGTGGTCGGACGGCCGCGAGGTCGCGGTCAAGATCCAGTACCCCGGAGCCGACGAGGCGCTGCGCGCCGACCTGAAGACCATGAAGCGGATGATCAGCGTGCTAAGACAACTGTCCCCCGGCGCGGACGTCCAGGGCGTGGTCGACGAATTGATCGAACGCACCGAGATGGAACTCGACTACCGGCTGGAGGCC
>JAVRPF010000824.1:0-3022 GCA_032162385.1 Mycobacterium sp. | reverse complement strand
TGGCCGTGACCACTACCTGGCCGGGGTGTACCGCACGGCGCTGGCCGCCCGCGCCGATGCACTGGTGGCAGCGGGGGAGCGCAGCATGCGGGCCCTGGTGAACGTCGTCGACACCCAACGGGTCGTGATGTCCGAACAGCGGGCGCTTACCAACGTCAACACCGCCGCAGATCTCGTCTGAATTCACTCAGCAAATTCCGGATTCGCGCGCCGACCCGCCCAATTAAGTGGTGTGGTCATCTAACTAAGATTAATTGTGCCCAGTGTGATCTGTTATTGACGAAGTAATTGATCGCCAGCCGCTCGACGCCTTCGGCCGGGCAGGGGTGGCGTCGGGCCTCAAATCCGCTAGGACATAACGGATCTCGGCGCCATCAGAAACGGACGCTAATTCGGGAATTCCGCGGGTGACCCGATTCTGCGGCGCATCGAACGAGGTCATTGGGGACGGCGTCCGGCTGGCGGGTCGCTCGGCCCCACCGGTACGCCCGGCGCCCAGGCGCGGCCGTCAGCGGGGTCACGCCTGTTCGGTGTCTGATATGTGAAAGATGATGTAAGACAGCGGTGTTGGGGCCGAAGTCGCTCGCGTCGACAACCACCGGCCGGCACGGCGGCCCGAGTGCTGGACCGGGTGTATCCGACCAAATGGTTTGCAGCGCAAGGTCATTGAACTCATCGCTCGACGCGACGTGGGGTGGAGCCAAACAGCGAACCGCAACCCGCTTCCAGGCGGGTGGGCCCGGAGCGCAACGACTTTGCGCGGCCCGTCGTGGTGACCATTGTTGCCGTTGCGACTGCACCGGTTGTGTGCCGGCTCACAAATTCCTAGTGATCTGTCTCACGACGACACGCCCGACGCGCCATTTCCGCACCCCCCCGAAAATCCGCACCCCCCATAAAAGGAGTGTCTTACCTGCACAGACGAGTGTTGGGTCAAGTCGTGATCTGTCCGTGATGTACCCGAGACACGCATCCCGCCAAACATGACTTTGCGCCAAAAGATTTGTACGGTCCCCAGGTATCCAAATGAAGCAAATAATTTCAAAACCAAGAACCTGCGTGTGAGCGGGGCTGCGGCGGACCTCTAAGGGTCTCCGCGGCGGCCGGGCGGAATGCCCGGCGAGGCGGATCTGGCCTCCCGCTGTCGTGCCCGACCGAGACGGTGCGACCCATCCCTGCCGCCTGGAAGCCAGGCATTTCGTCCGCGTGATCGCGGGCGTCCTTTGGCGCGCGCTTGGCGAGAGGATCGAAGTTGAAGAACATTCGCAAGACGTTTGGACTGGCCACCATCGCCGGGGCGCTCGTCGTCGCTCCGATGGCGCTCGGCGCCGGTACCGCGAATGCGGACGGCGGCGTCAACTGGGACGCCGTCGCAGCCTGCGAATCCGGCGGCAACTGGCACACCGCCACCGGTAACGGCTACTACGGCGGCCTGCAGTTCACTATGGGTACCTGGCACGCCAACGGTGGCGCGGGCTCGCCCCACCAGGCCAGCCGTGAGGAACAGATCCGGGTCGCCAACAACGTCCTGGAGACGCAGGGCATCCGTGCCTGGCCGGTCTGCGGCCGGCGGGGTTAACCCTCGTCGATTCACGCGGCACGATCGCGACACGATTGAGAACGGTGCCGGGTGCCACGCCCGGCGCCGTTCTCATCTACCCCAACTCCCACTGCAGCACATCACGCCCCGATAAAGAACTTCAGTCTCTTCTGTAACGCGTGAAATTCCTCACACGAAGTACCGGATGACCGCGTTGTGAGAACGCACAAACCTTGCAGGCGGTCCTCGTGTCAAACGGTCGGGGAAGGACCGCACAGATGAACATCCGTTACGCAATTCGCAAGACAGTCACCAACAGCCTGAAGCTGGTCCTGGTCAGCGGCGCCTTCGCCGTCGCCGCGATGACCATGTCCACCGCGCTGTCCGCAGGCACCGCCCACGCCGACAGCATGAATTGGGACGCCGTCGCCCAGTGCGAATCGGGCGGCAACTGGGCCGCCAACACCGGAAACGGTCATTTCGGCGGACTGCAGTTCAAGCAGGCCACCTGGTCCTCCAACGGCGGCTTCGGCTCGCCCGTGAACGCATCGCGCCAGGAGCAGATCCGCGTCGCGGAGAACGTCCTGGCCAGCCAGGGCGCCAAGGCGTGGCCCAAGTGCAGCGCCCTCGGCGGCACGCCGGCCCTGTGGACCACGTCGACGGCACCCGCGCAGGCCCCGGCCGCCACCGGCTGCCAGGTCATGCCGACCACGGGACTGCTCGGCTTCATCAACCCGCGGCAGATGTGCTCGGCGCTTCTCAGCCCGCTGGCATCGCTCGGCCAGGTGCGCTGACCTCATTGCCGCCGGGGTCGACGAGCAGTCCGTCGGCCGATGCCGTGGCACCCGCTCCGACCAGCTCGTCGAGGCCGGTGATGACGCTCCACTGCCACCGGTTCGGCACCACCCGCTCGTCTGAAGCTGTCGACTCCTCGTTCAAGCGCTCGTCGGCCACCCGAACGAAATTCCAGATCAGCTCCGGCCGCCCGCCCGCTCCGTACAGCCACCGCATCGTGCCGTCCGGCCCAGCACCGATCTCCGCCCCGAGCAGCGGAGCCCAGCACGCCGCGAGATCCTCCGGACGGTCGCTGTCGATGCAGACCGCGAACACCCGGGCCGGTGGCTCAGATTCCGAGCGGCGATCCGGTTCGATGAGCGCACCGAACTCGTTGCCCTCGACATCGGCGAGCGTGACCCGGTCCGGCAGGTATTCGGCCAGTACCCGGGCGCCGAGTGCCAGCAGGGCCGCCACGTCGTGGACGTAGAGGTCGACGTGGACGCGGTTCTTCACCACCTTGGCTCGCCGCTGTGGCCGGATGGCCAGGTGTCGACGGCACGGCGGCTCGCCGAGCGCGGCCTCCCAGAACCCCGTCACCGCGGCCGGATCCGCGGCCCCAATCAGCAGCGGTCCGAGATGCACGGTCATCGGGCGTCGGCCGGGAGTGCAAACGCCGACCGGGACGCCACCGACGCCAGGTGCCGG
>JAVRPF010000823.1:0-5664 GCA_032162385.1 Mycobacterium sp. | reverse complement strand
GGCTTCACTCGTAACGGTCACGATGCTCTGCACCATCTCGGAAGTGGGCGGTGGTGGTGGTGGTGCCACGCTCGACGACAGCGGTGTCGCAGTCGCCGGGGTCGTCCTCGGCGCGGGGGTGGGGCTCGAGTCGCCCACCGCGCTCGTCAGCGCGATCGCCACACCGCCGACTGCCACCAGCGCCACCACGGCAGCCAGACCGAACACCAACTGCGGCAAGCGTTGCCACGACCGCTGCTCGTCGACGTCGATGGGCCCCGTCGGCGGGACGTACTGCGACACCGCACGCGTGGTGCTGGTGTCGACGATGTAGTCCTCGCCGGTATAGGGCAGCGGGTCACCGAAGGAGTCGTCGTCCTGCGACCAGGCCAGCTGGCGGAATGTGGCCGAAACGGCAGAATCGCCACCGGGCACGACCGGCGGGATCAACGCGGCGGGCGCCACCCCCGTCGCGGCGTCGGACTCCGCGCCGTAGGCCGCGAAGAGCACCGCGCCCACTGCGGCGTCGAGGGCCGGCTGCGGGGTGGTGATCACCGGTGCCTGGGTGTGGCCGGACAGTCGCTGGGCAATCAACGGGATGCGGGCGCCACCCCCACCGGCGGCCACGGTCGACACATCGGCCGCCGGAACCCTGTTGCGCAGCAACAGATCATCCAACTCGGCCAGCACCCGGGCAAGCGGCGCCTCCATCAGCGCTTCGAGCTCGGGGCGGGTGACACGCACCGTCGAGCGGCGTCCCGGCAACTCGACTGACACGTCGGTGTCCGTCTGCTCGGACAGTACCTCCTTGGCCCGTCGGCACTCGTTGCGCAGCACCGTCAGTGAGCCCACCGCCGCAGTACCCGCCGGATCAACCCCGTCGGCATCGGCGATGCCGTCGAGCACGTGGGCAAGCAGCGCCTGGTCGATCTGGTCACCCGAGAACTCCGTCAAACGCGACGTCTCGATCGGTTCGAAGCTCGACGCGGCATCGGCCAGCGTGATGCTGGTGCCACCGCCGCCGAAGTCCAACAACACGACGACACCGCGTCCGGGCAGTCCCGGGTTGGCGTGCAACGCGGTCAGGGCGGCGACGGCATCGGAGACCAGTCGCGCAGGCACGCCGTTGGGCGCGAGCCTCGGCGTGGCGCGCATGGCCTCACGCAGCGCGCGCAGCGTGGCTCCGGTCCAGTGCGCGGGGACGGCCACCGCAATCTGCGACGACGGAGTTCCGCCGGCGAGTTCGACCATGCCGTCGAGTGCCTCAACCAACAGTTGGTCTGCGGGGTGCGACGATCCGTCGGCGATCACCAGCGGTACTGGATCACCGACGCGTTCGACGAAACCGCTCAACACCTGGCCGGACAGGGTCAGCATTGATCGCCGTGTGAGGGGTGGATCGCCGACTCGTACCGCGACCAGGTTGGTCGTCCCGATCGACAACCCCAACGGGGCGCTCATATCGGAACACACCATAGCGGCAATCGCCCCAGGATCGACTCAGACACTCCGTGGCAAACGCGACGAACAGCGTTCTCCCAGCTAGGTTTTGGCCACATGAGCGGTCCGCAACGCCGCGGAGCCTACCGCTCCAACGGCGATCACGAGGATTCCCAGCAAAGGCGCGAGGCCGTCGGACACCCGCCCGGTGATGCCCGTCACCAGGATGAAGGGCGGATCGCCCGCCTCACCAATGGGCCGAGCGAACTCAGCCGACGCATAGCCCGGACAGAACTCGGTGAACTGCACGGCGATTTGACGTAGCCGTCAACGAAACTCGGGCCCGGACTCTATGCGCCGGCAGTCCCTCGTGTTGCAATGTCGCCATGGGTGACATCGACGACATCACACGAGTCAAGTACCGCTACCTGCGCGCGCTCGATACGAAGCACTGGGATGAGTTCTCCGACACGCTGACCGAGGACGTGATCGGTGACTATGGCGAGTCGCTCGGCGAAGAACACCACTTCACCGACCGCGCTTCGCTGGTCCAGTTCATGCGCCAGTCGATGCCTGCCGAAGTGATCACCGAGCACCGGGTGACACACCCCGAGATCGACGTCGACGGTGACGAAGCCACCGCGATCTGGTACCTGCAGGACAAGGTCATCGTCCCGAAGTTCGACTTCATGTTGATCGGTGCCGGCTTCTATCACGACCGCTACCGGCGAACCGCCGACGGCTGGAAGATCAGCGTTACGGGTTACGACCGCACCTACGACGCTTCGCTGTCCACCAAGGCTCTCGACTTCAAGGTGAAATCCGGTCGGGCCGTTAATATTTGATCATTTAGCGACCGTGCATTTAGAAACCGTGCTCATTTAGAAACCGTGCTCATTTAGAAACCGCGATCAACGCACCGGGGCGCAGCCACTTGATGATCTCGACCATGGTGGCGTCGTCGACCGAAACGCAGCCCGCCGTTGAGCCGCCATCGGTGGTGTGCAGGAAGAACGCTCCGCCGTTGCCGGGCACGCGCTCCTTGTTGACGCCCATCACGACGGCGTGCTTGTACTGCGGGATCTGAAGGTTCTCCGTGCCGCTGCTCGGGTTGGTGTCGAACGCGCACTGCGCCTTCTGGCAGACCTGCATCGTGTTGTACGTCGGGCTCTTCATGTCGCCGTCCCACCAGTGGTCGGGGCCCACCTGGACGTACTGCAGACCGCCGCCGGGGCTGGGGTCGGTGCCGAACGCGAAGTCGAGCGTGAAGATGCCCATCGGGGTGAGCATCTGGCCGTCGTGCGTCTCTGGTGCCATGCCCGCCGCGCCGACGTGGGCGGGGATGCCGACGCCGATCGGCTGCCAGCCTGCCCCAGTGCGCTCGTACACGTCGATCTTCGCGGTCGACTTGCCCACCCCGACAACGGAAATCACTTGCGTGGCGTTGCCGACCGACGGCGCGAACCACGGTGTGACCTCGGCGCGGGCGAGCGGTGCCGTGGCGAACCAGACCAGCGTCGCGCATAGCAGAACCAGCAGTCGGCGCACGCCCTCCATCGTCGTCAGGTCGCGTGCGTTAGGTCAAGTAAAGGTTTAGACACGGTTTGAGCAGGCTGTCCCGCGGATAGGTTGGGAACCATGGGACTGCTGCGACGTCGCCGGGGTATCCGACAGATCGGGCGGGGTCTCGGCACGCTCGACCGTGAGATCTTCGAGGCGATCGCCGAGTCCCCCAGCCCACTGCTGGATGCCGTCATGCCGCGCCTGACGTCAGCGGCGGACCATTCGAAGTTGTGGTTCGCGATCGCGGTCCTGCTCGGCGCGTCGAGGCACCGGCCTGCGCTACGGGGTGCCACCCGCGGAGTCGCGACCCTCACCGTGACGAGCCTGCTCACCAACCAGATGGCGAAGCGCGTCTGGCGCCGACCGCGGCCCAACTGGGCGACGGTGCCGGTCGTGCGGCGGTCGCTGCGGATGCCGACGTCGAACTCGCTGCCGTCGGGCCACTCGGCCAGCGCGGCCGCCTTCGCCGTTGGCGTCGGGCTGGAGAGCCCACCGGTGGGACTGGGTCTGGCCCTGCTGGCTGGATTGGTCGGGATGTCGAGGGTGGCCACCGGTGCGCACTACCCCGGCGACGTGCTGGCCGGGTTCGGCATCGGTGCCGCGGTCGCGGTCCTCGGTGGCCGAATCGTGCCGCCGATCGTCGAGACCCGGTTGCGCACGGCCGCCCCGCTGCGGGTGGACACCCCGGCCCGTCCCGACGGCGCCGGGGTCGTGCTCCTGGTCAACCCTGCGTCGGGCAGCGGCACCGGCGCGCGGGTCGTCGAAGAGGTCCGGCAGGCCCTGCCGAATGCCGAGATCGTCGAACTCGGCGAGGACGACGATGTGCCGGAGGCGCTGCGGTCGGCGGCCGCCCGCGCCGAGGTGCTGGCCGTCGGCGGCGGCGACGGAACCGTGTCCTGTGCGGCGGGCGTCGCGGTCGACGTAGGTGTGCCGCTGGCGGTGTTCCCCGGCGGGACGTTCAACCACTTCGCCAAGGACATCGGTTGCGACACGGTGGCCAAGACGGTCGACGCGATCAGGAAGGGCAGCGTGATGCGCGTCGACGTCGTCGCGCTCAACGACACCGACACGGTGATCAATACGGCGAGCATCGGCGCGTATCCGACGTTCGTCAGGACCCGCGAGAAGCTCGAGCGCAAGATCGGCAAGCCGCTGGCGGGCGCCTACGCGATGTTTCACACGCTGCGCCGCGAGCAACCCGTCCGGATCGGCTACGACAACGTCACGCTGCAGACGTCGATGTTCTTCCTCGGCAACTCCGTCTACCTGCCGTCGGGTTTCGCCCCTGCACTGCGGACCCGCTTGGACGACGGGCTGATCGACGTCCGCATCCTGGAGACCGGACGCCGATTCAGCAAGTTGCGGATCCTGGTGTCCCTCGGGCTCGGCCGGCTGGAGCGCAGCCCGCTCTATCACGAACTCCAGGTGCCCGAGTTCAGCTTCGTCGCGTTGGACGGACCGACGGCGCTCGCCCACGACGGCGAGTTGGGACGCGAGTGCCGCGAAGCCACTTTCAAGGCGCATTACCGTGCGCTATCGGTGTTTCGTCCGCTGAGCTGACGGGTTTGCGGGCCAGCACCAGCAGGCTCGCCGCGAACCAGAGGTAGCCCGCCGCCCAGCCCGCCAGCACGTCGGACGGATGGTGCACGTTGAGCACGACGCGTCCGACCCCGATCACCAGGACGGTCAGCGCGCCACTCGCGATCACCCAGCCCCACAGATCGCGGCGAACGCGCGGCAGCACGATCACGGTCAGCGCCAACACGGCCGCCATGACGCCGAGTGCGTGACCCGACGGGAACGACGACAACGGCGCGAACACCAAAGCGGTCGCCGGGCGGGGGCGGCCCGCTGCCGCCTTCAAGGCCTCGGTGACCAATCCGCTGAGTTCCACGCTGAGCACCAGAAACAGTGCGAGACGTAATTGCCTGCGCCGGAGCGCGACGATGATCACGACGAGGCCGGCGATGCGGAACGCGGTGGGGCCCAGCACCGTGCACAGCCCGTCCCAGAAGGTCACCCATGCTGGGTGATCGACACCGAACCGGTAAAGCGCGTCCAGAGTCCGGGAATCGACGGCGTCCAGCCAAGCCCACTGCATCGACCAGCCGACCCACAGGACCAGGTACACCGCTGCAGCCAGCACGGCCAGCCCGACGAGCCACGGTTTGCGCAACGTCACCAGTCCACCTGTACCAGCCGCAGCGCCCACGCCGTCCATTTTTCTGCCATCGCCGGGAACATGGTTGTCACGAGCCGGAAACAACCCCGATTTAGCTTTGCTAACCATGACTCAAGAGCTCAGCAAGGAGCCGGAGGCCCCAGACGAATCTGAGGTCTCAGAGGCCGACCTGGACACGATGACCGCCACCAAGGAGACCTTGGAGGACTACACGCTGCGCTTCGCTCCGCGGAGCTACCGCAAGTGGTCGACGCGGGTGGTGGGCATCTCGGCGCTGGGTGGCATCGCCTACCTCGCCGACTTCGCCATCGGCGCCAACATCGGCATCTCCTACGGAACGACCAACGCGTTATGGGGCATTCTCATCTTCGCCGTGGTCGTCATGCTGACCGGCTTCCCGGTGGCCTACTACTCGGCGCGGTACAACATCGACCTCGACCTGGTCACCCGCGGCAGCGGCTTCGGCTACTACGGCTCGGTGGTCACCAACGTCATCTTCG
>JAVRPF010000822.1:0-6021 GCA_032162385.1 Mycobacterium sp. | reverse complement strand
AACACACTCCAGCATGAACCGTCACCCGCCGTGCCGCTGAACAAGCTCCGACCCCGTCCGCAACCGAACCGGACCGCGGAATTTTCCATCACCACGGTGAGGAGCGAAGCGCCCCAGACAAGCTAGTTCGTAAAGACCGTCGGGATCGATCTTGGCGGAGCCAGCGAGTGCATCTCCCAGTTGTGTGGTGCCGACCAAGTCGACTGTGGCCGATCTGGCGAGACGGATGTTATCCAGCGACTAGGCGGTAATGTCCTTGAGCGAGTCGTACAGCGCGCGCTGTTGCCAGCGCGGGGCTCCGGCTGCGTTCCAACCTGCCGGGGCGTCTGCTGGCACCGGAACTACGAGTGACCCACTGCCTAGAAGGGCGGCGATGGCGGCGATGGCTACACGCTCGTGGAGTGGGTCTGATGGCTAGATACTGGCCACTGGGCACCGGTCGGATCGTCACCAGTCCTTTCGGTCCCCGTGATGGTGGATTCCATGCGGGCACCGATTTCGGATTTCCCGGCGGGTCAGCCAATAAGCCGGTTTACGCCTGCGCCAGCGGCCCCGTCATCTACGCGGGTGCTGCACAGGGCTACGGCGGGCCGGATCCCGCTGGCTGGCTTGTGATCGACCATCCCGCCGGGGCTGGCGGTGGTTGCACCGAATACGGCCACATCATCCGGGAGGTTGCCCGTGGCGACCACGTGACGGCTGGACAACGTATTGCTCGCATTAATCCCGACTCGGCCACCAACGGCGGGACCGCACCGCACCTGCACCTGTCGGTGATGCCGCGCGAGTACAACCCGAATGCCAAGATGGACCCAATTCCGTGGCTAGCCGGTGCACTGGAACCACCGGCAGCCGCGACGATCTTCGGCCCGGACATCAGCAACAACAACGGCGTGGTGGACCTGGACCGGGTCAAGGCCGAGGGATTCGAGTTCGTGTGGGCGAAGGTCAGTGAGGGCACCGGCTTCCGGGACACCTACTGGCCGCGCACCCGCGACTGGGCGCGCGAAATCGGCCTGATCCTGGCTGGCTATCACTACATCCGCGAGAGCGATCCGAACCGGCAGGCTGACCTGTTCGTCGACCAGCTCGGCGACAGGTCCATCGCGGCCATGCTCGACTTCGAGGAGGGTGGCGGCGGGATCGACAACTTCTGGGCGGTGCTGCACGCCATCGAGGCCCGTGGCGTGCACGTGGCGCTGTCCTACATCCCCCGCTGGTACTGGGAGCGCATCGGCAAGCCCGACTTGTCGCGGGTGCCCGGCTTGATCCAGTCGAGCTATGTCGACGGCACCGGGTACGCTTCGGTGCTCTACCCGGGTGACGACTCGATCAGGTGGGCAGCGTTCGGCGGACGCCAGCCCGACGTTCTGCAGTTCACCGATAGGGCGCTGATCGCCGGTAAGAGTTTGGATGCCAATGCGTTTCGGGGTTCACCTGACCAACTCCGGACGCTGCTCGGACTCACACACGAACAGACGAAGACGAAATGGCCGGATGGAACCCGGAACTTGTGAACCGGGCGATGGAACTACTGGAGAACATCGCGGGCGTCTACCGCGAATCCAAGAGTCCGCTGCGCCATCTCTGGCGAAGGCCCGGTGAACACCTGCGCCGGGTTCGCCTGGACCGCAGACGGTTTGGCGCATGCTCAGTTCGTCAAGCAGATGGCCGAAGAAGGCCACACCCCGTCGATCGCAGTGCTCATGGAAGTCGCCTCCGCGCTCGACAACCCCGCCTACCCCGATCGCCAGGAGGACGCCAAGTTGGCGCAGGTGCTGCTGGCCGGAGTGTCGAAAACCAAGCGTGCCGCAGCGACGAAAGACATCGCCGCGTGGCTGGAAGCCGAAGCAGCACAACAGAAAAGCTCATGATGTCAACTGCTGAAGAGTTCAAAGCCGAGATGTTCGGCAGCCGTGCTGCTCCAGTGTGCTGACGAAGTTCGTGTCCGCCGGTGACGCCAAGGGCCGCGGGGATCTGGTGTTCACCAGTCTCCACGGCGCCGTGCTGCGGAACTCGAACTACCCGAAGCGACACTTCACCCCGGCGGTGGAGAAGTGCCAGAAGGATGACGAGACGTTCCCGGACATCACGCCCCACGATCTGCGCCACACCGCGGCCAGCCTGGCGATCAGCGCCGGGGCAAACGTCAAAGCGGTTCAGAAGATGCTCGGGCACGCCAAGGCGTCGATGACATTTGACGTCTACGCCGACCTGTTCGACGACGACCTCGACGCCGTCGCGAACCGCCTAGACGCCGAAATCATCAAAACCAGCACACCGTCCCCACCAGCAACGAATTTCCTGCGGACTGGCTGCGGACTGGGGCCGAAAGTGGCAGCAAAAACCGCCTCTGACCTGGGACTTTATGCGAGGAAGAAACGGTGACCGTCTCCCCGCCACCGACCCGGTCGACGAGGGTCGCCTCGAACCGTTGCCCGGTGAGCGACACCTCGAGGTTGTCGCCCATGCCGCCGTCCACCGCGACGTGGGTGACGACTCCGCGTTTGATCGTCGTCACCCGATACACCGTGCAGGCGCCCGTGGCGACCATGCTGCGGCCCGGCTCGACGATGATGCGGCTGCCGCTGGGCAGCAGCGCTTTCGCCTGAGTCACCATCGCGTCGGCGTAGTCGTCGAGCGAGGGCGGATTCTCGTCGTAGGTGTAGCGCACGCCGAGGCCGCCGCCGAGGTCGTAGACCTCGAACGTGCCGAGCTTGGCGATCGGCTCGACCGCGGCGGCCAACTGCTCGACGTCGAGCAGTTGCGAACCAACGTGGGTGTGCACACCGTCGAGCCGCATTCTGGCGCTGCGCTCGATCCTGGTATCGCGTCGCGGGCATCGTCGGGCACGAGCCCGAACTTGGAGCCGGCGTGGCCTGTCGCCTGGGACGCGTGCGTGGCGGCCTCGACGCCGGGGATCACCCGCACCAGGCAGGGTTGGCGGGTGCCCGCGGGCACGATGCGCTCGAGGCGGTCGATGTCGTCGAAGTTGTCGACCACGATCAGCCCGACCCCGTGCCGCACAGCCAACTCGAGCTCCTCGTCGGTCTTGGCGTTGCCGTGCAGGACCAGTCGGGCCGGGTCGGCGCCGGCCTTCAGCGCGGTCAGGATTTCACCGCCGCCCGCAACGTCGAGGTGCAGGCCCTCCTCGACCATCACCCGCTGAACCGCCGTGCAGGGGAACGACTTCGACGCGAACGCCACGTCCACCCCCGGCCAGCGACTGCGGAACGCGGTCAGGTAGTCGCGGGCCCGCTGGCGCAGCACGTCCTCGGACATCACGATCGCGGGGGTGCCGAAGCGGGCCGCGACGTCATCGAGCCGACAGCCGCCGACCATCAGGGCGCCGTCGCCGTCCAGCCTGGATCCGGGCGGGAAGAGGCCGAGCAGTTCCTCGGTGGCCGGCGCGGTTCGAATCGACATCGACTCAGCGTGCCACCGGTTGGTCGAGCGTGACTGACTGCGAGGAAGTTCGTGAAGTCTCGCCGTGGTGGCTCTCGCGAACGTGCTAGGTTACGTCTGTAACGCTCCTTACAGAAAGCCCCCCCGTGACGATTGCGTTGACCAAGAAGCAGGCACAGGGCGAGCAGTCGCGCGAGCTCATCCTCGAAGCGACCGAACGTCTGATGGCGACCAAAGGCTATGCGGCGACGTCGATCAGCGACATTCGCAACGCGTGCGGGTTGCCGCCAAGCTCCATCTACTGGCACTTCGGCTCGAAGGAGGGCGTGCTGGCGGCTGTGATGGAACGCGGCGCGCAGCGGTTCTTCGCCGCAATCCCGACCTGGGACGACGAGGGTATGGCCGACGAGCAGCGGGCGGGACGGGTGCTGAGCGTCACGTCCGGCTTGCTCTCACAGCACCCGGACTTCCTGCGGCTGTTCTACATGTTGTCGCTGGAGCGCAGCGACGATCCGGCCGTCACCGCGATGGTGCGCCGCGTCCGCGACACGGCGATCGCCCGCTTCCGTGACGCGATCAGCCATCTCCTTCCGCGGGATGCCCCCGCTGCCAATGCCGACCGTGTGGTCAACGAGTTGACCGCGTTCGCCGTTGCGTTGTCAGACGGCGTCTTCTTTGCCGATCACCTCGAACCCGAGGCGACGGACGTGGACCGGATGTATCGGCGGCTCCTTCAGGCGTTGTCCGCCCTCATCCCCGTGCTTCTGGAGGAGCAATGACCATGAAAACCGCCATCATCACGGGTGCGGGCGCCGGGCTCGGCCTGGAGTGCGCACGCGCAGTGTTGGACACGGATCCGTCCTGGCACGTCGTTCTCGCGGTGCGCAATCCGGCGCGCGGCGCGGAAGCGGTGGCGCTTCTGGGCGCACCTGATCGGTGCACCGTGATCGAGGTGGACCTGGCCTCCTTGGCATCGGTGCACACTTTCGTGCAGAACGTGCGGGCCGCGACCCAGCTTCCCCCGATTCAGGCGATCGTGTGCAACGCGGGCGTGCAGGTAATTTCGGGCACTCAGACGACGGTCGACGGGTTCGAGCAGACGTTCGGTGTGAACCACCTGGGGCACTTCGCGATGGTGCAGGGATTGCTCGACACCGGAGGGCTCACGCCCCCGGCGCGGATCGTCGTCGTCAGCAGCGGCACGCATGACCCGAGCAAGCACACCGGCATGCCGAAACCGCTTTACACCACTGCGGCCGACCTGGCCCAGCCCCAGTCCGGGCCGGACGAATCCTCCGTCGATGCGGGTCGACGTCGCTACACGACGTCGAAGTTGTGCAACGTTCTGTTCGCCTACGAACTCGACCGCCGCCTCGAACACGGTGGCCAGGGCATCACCGTGACCGCGTTCGACCCGGGCCTGATGCCCGGATCCGGGCTGGCCCGCGACTATCCTCCGCTGCAGCGGCTGGCGTGGCGATATGTGCTGCCGGCCTTGCGATTTCTGCCAGAGGTGCGGAGCACGCGAACGTCCGGCCGCTACTTGGCCGCGCTGGCAGCAGATCCTCGATTCGACGGCGTGACGGGAACGTACTTCGCCGGCCGCAAGCCGACCCGGTCGTCGGTCGACTCGTATGATCGCGACAAGGCGCTCGACCTCTGGGCGACCAGCGAACGGCTGCAGACACCCGTGCCGTAGCGGCCGGTAACGTCGGTGCCCATGGCGCTTCGACGGCTCGGCGACGCTGCCAGCGCGACACGAGACCGTCGGGCCCGGGTGGCGGCCGCTGCGCTGTTTCTCACCAACGGGGCGATCTTCGCCAACATGTTGCCCCGGTTTCCCGAGATCAAGACCGACCTGGAGCTGTCCAACGCGGCGTACGGAGCGTCGATCGCCGCGTTCTCCGCAGGCGCGCTGGTGTCCGGACTGACCGCGGGCGCATTGATCCGCCGATTCAACTCCTCACGTGTCGGTGTGATCGCCACGCTCGGCATCGCGTCGTTCGTCTTCGTCGCCGCGATCGCCCCATCGCCGGTGCTCTTCGCCGCCGCGCTGTTCATCGCCGGGGCGGCGGACTCGATCACCGACGTCGCACAGAACGCGCACGGTTTGCGGGTACAGCGCAACTACGGCAGGTCCATCATCAACTCCCTGCACGCGGTGTGGTCGGTCGGCGCCATCCTCGGAGGGCTGATGGGCGCGGCCGCCATCGCGCTGCATGTTCCGCGCGGAGTGCACTTGGCATTCTCGGGTGTCGTCTTCAGTGCGGTCGTCCTGATCGCGTACCCGTTTCTCCTTCGCGGGCCCGACCACGACGATCACCCCGCGGCGCGGACGGACGATGCCGCGAAGGCCGGCCTCGGCGTCTATGCGGTGTTGGCCGCGCTGGTGGGCATTGCGATCGCGGGCGCGGCCATCGAGGACGCAGGAAGCTCGTGGGCGACGGTGTATCTGCGGGACAGCCTGAGCACACCGGCGGCGATCGCGGCGTTCGGCTACATCGCGCTGGTGAGTTTTCAGTTCGTCGGGCGGCTGTTCGGTGACCGCCTGGTGGACAGGTTCGGCGAACTTGCGGTGGCCAGCGCCGGCGGGCTGATCGCCGCCGCAGGCATGGG
>JAVRPF010000821.1:0-3575 GCA_032162385.1 Mycobacterium sp. | reverse complement strand
ACCCCCATTTCGTCGTCCCGCACATCGTCGCCAGCGCGCCCAAGGTCGTCATCCAGGAGTGGATCGAGGGCATCCCGATGTCGGTGATCATCCGCGAGGGCACTCAGAAACAGCGCGACCTCATTGGCGCGCGGCTTTTCGAGCTCACCTACGACGCGCCGCGGCGACTCGAAATGATGCACGGCGACACGCATCCCGGGAACTTCATGCTGCTGCCCGACGCCAAGATGGGCGTCATCGACTTCGGCGCCGTGGCCCCGCTGCCCGGCGGACTTCCCATCGAAATCGGACTGTCGACGCGATATGCGCTCAACGATGACTACGACAACCTGCTGGCCACCATGCAGAAGATCGGGTTCGTCCAGAAGGGCGAGCAGGTGTCCAAGCGCGAGATGGACGAGATGATGAAGCAGTACGTGGAACCGCTCGAGGTCGAGGTGTTCCACTACACGCGTAAGTGGCTGCAGCGGATCACCGTCATGAACATAAAGCCCGACCGTGCCGCAGGCCAGATCAGGGCCGCGCGGCAGATGGATGTGCCCGCCAAGCTGGCGATTCCGTTGCGCGTGATCGCGTCTAACGTCGCGATCGCCTGCCAGCTCGACGCGCAAATTCCAACAAGAGCCCTTGCCACAGAACTGATTCCGGGCTTCGCCGACGAGGCTGCCTGAGAGTTGACTCGTTGTGGGTCATGCAGCGCCAATCAGCTTGGGGGCTGGTTGTTTTCGACTGTTCCAACGACGTCCAGGCCGTGGGCCTGGTCTGTTCGGGGGTGGGTCGAGTGCTGCTTGCTCAGCAGAGGCCGCCGGGTGGTGGCTGCCGGTCCTGGCCGAGCCAACACCATCTGGTGTTCGCGGCTGGTGCCGGTTGACTGAGCCCTTCCGCTCTTGCTGGGAGGACAGCCCCGCCCGCAGGGCGTGGGCAAGTCGATAATCAACCCGCGCGGTGCGCGGGTCGTCGGGATCGGTGAACTCGACGCATGCCGCCAAGGCAGCCGAGACGACGTCACGATCACCGTGCAGCCCACAGTGTGGGCAGCCATGGACGCGCTGGGCGAGTGTCTTCGAGACCCGCGCACCGCACAAGCAATGCTGGCTCTAGCGTACGAGGCTGCCTAGCGACATGCGCCAGGCAGCCTCGTCTGCTACGCCGCAGCGGGGCTCTCGGCCGGGTTCTTGCGCGGGCGGCCGCGTGGACGCTTGCGCGCCACGACACTTCCACGGTCGATGATCTCGCCTCCCCAGACTCCCCAGGGCTCTTGACGTTCCAGTGCCAAGGTCAGGCACTCACGCCGGATCGGGCACTCCGCGCAGAGCGCCTTGGCCTGTTCCAGTTCGTTGGGACTCTCGGCGAACCACAAGTCTGGATCGCCGACATGACACGGCACGGTCAGCCTCCCGCGGCATGTCCGGACTGACATGTCTCTCCTGCTTCCTGGTCGTAACTTCTTGATCGGCCATCTGTCTTCTGATGGATCCTCAGACCAGGTTTTCGGGAGTTCCGAAAACAATGGCCACGGATCCGGTGTGTTCGGGTCCGTGGCCTTTTCGGCTTCGAGGCTTACCTAGGTGGTGCCTCGATTCACGGACGCGACGGTCGCGGCGGCGGTGCGACGATTGCGCGGCATAATGGCCTGCGCGCCCGTCGCGGCGTACGCCGCTGCGGGATGCGCCGCGGCGGCGGGGGTTCCAGAGACGTGGAGGGACCACGACATGCCGGCAACGCCTACGCCGAGGAACGAATTGATGTTCACCATGATCCTGGCCCCCTCCCTTCTGTCTGCTGGGACGCCCCACAGGGCGTATCTGAGATTAGACGCTAACACGCAAAACTGACAAGCAATTTTGTGACCTGCAGTTTTGGCAACATCTTTGCGATCTTTGGCAGTTCACGAGCGTCCTCGGACGAGTTCGAGCACGTCGGGGCCGAACTGCTCGAGCTTGCGTGCACCGATGCCGGGGATGGCGACGAGCGCGGCATCGTCGCCCGGCAGTGTTTCCGCGATGGCGATCAAGGTGTTGTCGGTGAATACGACGTAGGCGGGCACGCTCATCTCCTTGGAGATGCGCAGACGCCAATCCTTGAGCTCGGCGAGCAATTCCTCGTCGATGTCCGACGGGCACGTCTCACACCGGCGCAGCATGACGGCGGTGGGCGTGGTCAGGGCTCCGTTGCAGACCCGGCACCTGGGGGTGGGGCCGCGTTGCCGACGGGGCCGGTTCGGCGTGCCGTCGGTGCCCGCCTGCGGGGCGATGCCGTTGAGGAATCGCGACGGCCGCCGCCCCTGCCGCCCGCCCGGTGCCCGCGCCAGCGCCCAGCTGAGCGCCAAATGAATTCTCGCCCTGGTGATTCCGACGTATAGGAGCCTGCGTTCCTCCTCGACCGGTTCGCTCTCCGGGCCGTGCGCGAGCGCGTGGGAGATGGGTAGCGTGCCGTCGGCCAGACCGACGAGGAACACCGCGTCCCATTCCAGCCCCTTGGCCGCGTGCAGGGAGGCCAACGTCACGCCCTGCACCACCGGCGGGTGGCGCGCGTCGGCGCGCTGGCGCAACTCGGCCACCATGGCGCGCAGATCCAGCGTGGGCCGCGCGGCGACCTCCTCGTCGACCAGTTCGGCCAGCGCGCCGAGCGCCTCCCAGCGCTCCCTGGCCTTGGTGCCCGACGGCGACTCGGCGGTCAGGCCCAGCGGCTCCAGCAGGTCGCGGACCAGCGGCCCCAAGTCCTGCCCGTCCGCCGCGCCACGCTCGGCCGCGCGTTGAAGCGCCAGCAGCGCCTGCCGGATCTCCTGGCGGCTGAAGAACCCCTCTCCGCCGCGCACCTGAAACGCGACGCCCGCCTCGGTGAGCGCCTCCTCGTAGACCTCGGATTGAGCGTTGATGCGGTAGAGCACCGCGATCTCCGATGCGGCGGTGCCGGATTCGATGAGCCGCTTGATGGCCTTGGCGACGGCGGTGGCCTCGGCGACCTCGTCGGAATGCTCGCTGAACGACGGCACCGGCCCGGCGTCACGTTGGCCGACCAGGTGCAGCCTGCTGCCCGCCATCCGGCCACGGGCGGCGGCGATCACCCGGTTCGCCAGCGACACCACCTGCGGCGTGGACCGGTAGTCGCGTTCCAGCCGGACGACCGCGGCCTCGGGGAACCGCCGGGAGAAGTCGAGCAGGTAGCCCGGGGTGGCCCCGGTGAACGAGTAGATGGTCTGGTTGGCGTCGCCGACGACGGTGAGGTCGTCGCGGTCGCCGAGCCAGGCATCGAGCACACGCTGCTGCAGGGGCGTGACGTCCTGGTACTCGTCGACGACGAAACACCGGTAGCGGTCCCGGAACTCCTGCGCGACGGCGGCGTCGTTCTCGATCGCTGCTGCGGTGTGCAGCAGCAGGTCGTCGAAGTCCAGCAGGGTGGTCCCGTCGCGGCGGGCCTTGGCCGCCTCGTATCCGGCGTACACGGCGGCGATCCTTGCGGCGTCGAACGGGATGTCGCGACCGACCTCGGCGACCGCGGCCGGGTAGGTCTCCGGGCTGATCAACGACGACTTCGCCCACTCGATCTCGCCGGCGAGATCACGCACGTCGTCG
>JAVRPF010000820.1:0-2902 GCA_032162385.1 Mycobacterium sp. | reverse complement strand
CTCGAGCAACGCGACATAGTCGACGGGCTGGTCCGTTGCGCCCTCCGCGCCGATCCCGCTGGAGAATTCGGAACCGCCACCGACGGCTCGACGTTCGTGGAACATCTGCCGCGACGCGACTGCCCAGCCGTCGTTGACGGCGCCGACGACCGCGTCGTCGGACAACTCGAGGTCGTCGAAGAACTCTTCGCAGAATTCGTTGCCGCCGTCCACCTGCATGATCCGGCGCATCGTGATGCCAGGGCTCTTGATCGGCACCAGGAACATGGTCAGCCCCTCGTGCTTCGGCACGTCCCAATTGGTGCGGGCGAGCAGCAGACCGTAGTCGGCGGCGAAGGCGCTGGTGCTCCAGGTCTTGGCGCCGTTGATGATCCACCCTTGACCGTCGCGTTCGGCCCGGGTGATCAGTCCGGCCAGATCCGATCCGCCGCCTGGCTCCGAGAGGAGTTGTACCAGCACCTCTTCGCCACGCAAGGCCGCCGAAACATGTTGGCGCTTCTGGTCTTCGGTAGCAATGTCGAGCAGGGTCGCACAGCAGATGGTGAAGGTCGGAACGTTGAGGATCAGCGGCATCTCGTAGCCGTCGGTCTCGGCGTCGAAGGCCTTCTGGTAGGCAACGTCGAGGCCGAGGCCTGCGTATTCGCGGGGAAAGCAGATCCCGGCGAATCCGCCGGCGTAGAGGCGTTGCTGCAATTCGCGGGCGCGCTGCCAGGCGTCTTCATCATCGCGGGCGCCCAGGGGTGGGATGTCGGGATCCAGGCGAGGCATGTTGTCGGCCAGCCACGCCCGCGCCCGGGCGGCGAAGTCGGCTACCGACTCGGTCATGCGACGCCCCCCGCGCTCCTGATGTGCCGGTAGATGGCTCGATGATGTTCGCTCGGCGTTCCGAACAGATTGCGGTACAGAGTGATTCGTCGCAGGAACAAGTGCAGATCGTGCTCCCACGTCACACCGATGCCTCCGTGCAGCTGTACACAGTCCTGCACCAATGGCCCGGCGTGCTCACCGAAGATAGGACTTGGCGGCGCTGACCCAGAGCGCAGCATCGCTGGCGCGCGCAGCTACCCGTTCGACAGCCGCGGCCGTGACACCGCGGCAGGCGTGCAGCCACATCGTCATGTCGGCGAGGCGGTATTTGATCGCCTGGTAGGACCCCAAGGGCCGGCCGAAGCTGTAACGGTCGCGAGTCCAGTCGACTGTCAGGGCCAACACGGCGTCGAGGATTCCGACCGTCTCGGCGCATTGCAGCACCATGGCGACCTGGCTTTGCCGGTCGATGAGTCCAGGTGTGCGGGCGGCAGTTCCCATGGACGCCGACTCATCCACACCGGCACCGTCGAATTCGACTCTGGCGTAACGCTTCACCAGATCGACGCAGCGTTGGGGGTGAACTGTCACGCCGGCGGTGTCGGTGCGAATCAGGAATTGGCGCAGCCCGTCTTCGGCGCGAGCGGTGACCAAAAACAAGTCGGCTTGCGCGCCCGCCTCAACCCGGTCCTTGATGCCGTCGAGGCGATAACCCTGCGAGGTGGCGGTGGCAGTGAGTGCGCTCTGCTGCGGGTCGAACGGGCGCCCGGGTTCGTCGACCGCCCACGTCGCCACCAGCTGACCCGAGACGAGCGCCTGGATGGTGTCGGCGTGCTTTTCGCGGTTGTCGGCGTCGACCAGTCCGGCGAGGACTGTGCTCACCGGGTGCAACGGTCCGGATGCCACCGTGCGCCCGATCTGTTCGGCGATGGCCGCCAAGGCGTGCAGACCACTGCCGGACACATTGCCGCCGCCAAGCTCCTCGGGCACTAACAATCCGGTCCAGCCCAGTTCGGCGGCCTGCTGCCACCATGCCGCATCGACACCACGGTCCTCGGCGTGCAGCGCTCGTTGCTGCGTCAACGTCGCGCGCCGGTCGAGGAACGCGCGGGTGGTGGAAATGAACAGTTCGGTGTCGGTCGCGGGCTGGGTCACAGCTCCTCATCTTCGACGCCGAAGCTGTTGACCGCCAGAGCCAGCAGGTAGTAGCCACCGATGGTGAACACCAGATCCATGCGCTGGTTATCGGTGAAGTGGCGGCCTAGCTCGGCCCATATCGGTGTGGAGAGGGTGCCGCGGTCGACGAGGTCGTCCACTGCGCCCAGCACCGCCTGATCACTCTCGTCGGCAAGCTTCCCGTCCCGAATGTCGTCGATCTCGCGGTCGTTCAACCCCGCCCGGCGCGCAATCGGAAGGTGGTGAGACCACAGGTAATCGCAGTCGCGCCGGTACACCACGCGTAGCAGAGCGACCTCACTTGTCCGGGGCGAGAGGGTGGAGCCCCTGAGTAGGTAGGCGTTGAACGGCAGGTACGCCTCGGTGAGATCGGGATGACGTACCAGGGTCGACAAGACGTTGCCTGCGCCGTCGGGGTTGGCCCGGGCGGCGGGTATGAGTGAGGCCAGCACCGCTCGGGAGCGGTCGTCCCATTCTTCGGCCGGCAGCGGGGTCAACCGGGGCGGGTGTCGGTTGGTCACGGGTGGGTCTACTGGATCGGCTCATCACCGAGGACAGTCGTGCGCAGCATTTCGCGCTGTGAGTTGGGGTCGTAGGGAGCGGCTCGGTGCAGCACGCCTTGGTTGTCCCAGATGACGGTGTCGCCCACCGACAAGTTGTGGCTGTACACGTTTTCGGGCACGGTGGCGCGCTCCAGGAGTTCGGCCAGCAGCGCTCGGCCATCCTCGAGGTCCATGCCGGCCACGTAGTCGGCCGATGCACCCAGCACCAGTGATCTGCGGCCACTGCGATGTGTCCAGACCAGGGGATGCTCGTGAGTGCGCCGGGACCGCCACCGCGCCAATTGTTCTGGGGTGGGGTCGGGGGTGATGCGCCGCTGAGAGGCTTCCAAGGAGTGCACGACACGCAGTGTGCCGAA
>JAVRPF010000819.1:0-4479 GCA_032162385.1 Mycobacterium sp. | reverse complement strand
ACCCGACAGCCCGCTGTGCGATCTGGTTGCCGACCTGCGGGCCGCGACGCCGACCGACGCGGCCAAGCGCATCGTGCCCGACGCCGCGGCCGAGCAGGCGCTCGTCGCTGATATGCGCCGCCGCAGCGCACGCGCGCTGCGCGACTGGGTGCACCGCGAGCAGCACACGGTGACCCAACTGCGCAGCAGGCCAGTGCTGGCGCAGCCGCTCGCGGCGCTGACCGCGCGGGCCGAGGAGGTCCACCGCGCCCGCTCCGCCGCGCGCCGCGACGTCACCCGCCTCGTCGCGTCGGAGACCGAGCGGGTCGGGCACCTGTCGGCCCGCCTCGCCACCCTGGGACCGGCGGCGACGCTGGCGCGGGGGTACGCCGTCGTGCAGATCGTGTCGGATTCGATGGCCGTGTTGCGGTCGGTCGAGGACGCGCCGGCGGGCACCCGGCTGCGGATCCGCGTTGCCGACGGCGCCGTCACTACGCTCAGCGAGGGGTCAGATGAAGCCCATTAGTCAATTGGGATATGAACAGGCGCGTGACGAACTGATCGAGGTGGTGCGCGCGCTGGAGCAGGGCGGCTTGGATCTCGACGCCTCCCTGAAGCTCTGGGAAAGAGGCGAAGAGCTGGCAAAACGATGCGAAGAGCACCTCGCGGGGGCGCGCCAGAAGGTCGAGAAGGCACTGGCCTCGCGGGACGACGAAGAAAGTTGAGAACGGAACCAGTTGGACCCTAGGGGGTCGGAACTGGAACACGTTACAGTTATCTGGGTATGATTCGCCCCCATGGGTGACTCACCGCTGACCACTGATCTCGGCCGCGTCCTGGTGACCGGAGGCTCCGGCTTCGTCGGCACCAACCTGGTGACCGAACTGCTCGACCGCGGGCACGAGGTCCGCTCGTTCGACCGGGCACCGTCGCCGCTGCCCGAGCATCCGAGGCTGCAGACCGTGGTCGGCGACATCACCAACGTCGACGACGTCGCCACCGCCGTGGCGGGCATCGACACCGTGTTCCACACCGCGGCCGTCATCGACCTGATGGGCGGCGGTTCGGCGCCCGCTCGAGAGCGCAGTTTCGCCGTCAACGTCGGCGGCACCGAGAAACTCGTCCACGCCGGCAAGGCGGCCGGGGTGAAGCGGTTCGTCTACACCGCGTCCAACAGCGTCGTGATGGGTGGCCAGGTGATCTCCGGCGGCAACGAGACCCTGCCCTACACCGAGCGGTTCAACGACCTCTACACCGAGACCAAGGTCGCCGCCGAGAAGTTCGTCCTTGCCGCCAACGGCGGTGACGACGGAGCCGGGATGCTCACCTGCTCGATCCGGCCCAGCGGGATCTGGGGGCGCGGCGACCAGACGATGTTCCGCAAGTTGTTCGAGAGCGTGCTCGCCGGACACGTCAAGGTGCTGGTGGGAAGCAAGCACTCCAAGCTCGATAACTCCTACGTGCACAACCTGATTCACGGTTTCATCCTTGCCGGCGAAAACCTGGTGCCCGGCGGGACGGCGCCCGGTCAGGCGTACTTCATCAACGACGGCGAACCGATCAACATGTTCGAGTTCTCCCGCCCGGTGGTCGAGGCCTGCGGCGAAGGCTGGCCGCGCGTCCGGGTGTCCGGCCCGATGGTGCGATTCGTCATGGCGGTGTGGCAGGGCCTGCACTTCCGGTTCGGCCTGCCCAGGCCGCCACTGGAACCGCTGGCCGTCGAACGGGTCTACCTGGACAACTACTTCTCGATCGCCAAGGCCGAACGCGACCTGGGTTACCGGCCGTTGTTCACCACAGAGAAGGCGATGGCCGAATGCCTGCCGTACTACACCGATCTGTACGCCCAGATGAAGGCCGCCGGACGGACCGCGCCAGCGACCGGCTAGTTCTACCCGCCGACCAGCGACAGGGCGTGCGCCCGGCGTAGCTTGCCCGAGGGCGTCTTCGGGATGGTCCCCGGGGCGAGCACCACCACGTTGCGCGGTCGGACGTCGACCTCCGAGAACACCTCGTGGGCGACGGCACGCCGGATTCGACGGGCATCCCCTCGGTCTTCGAAGGCATTCGACTCCACGGCGACGGCGAACGTCTCCCGCCGGTGACCGGCGTTGAGGCGCACCGCCACGGCACACCCCGGTCGCACCCCGGTGACCCGCGCAGCTGCCCGCTCGATGTCGGCGGGGTAGACGTTGCGCCCGGCCATGATGATGACGTCCTTGACCCGACCGCACACCACGATGTGCGCCTTCTCCGTCAGGTAGCCCAGGTCGCCGGTGTCATACCAGCCCTGCCCGTCCTGCGCCGAGACGAAACCGGCCAATGTCGTGTAGCCAGGCGAGACGGGCTCACCGCGCACCTGGATCACCCCGACGCCCCTGGTGGGCAGCTCGTTGGCGTCCTCGTCGACGACCCGGGCCTCCAGCCCGGCCAGCACGGGGCCCAGCGTCGCGAGTCGGCGAATGTTGCCCGTCGTCGCGGGCACTGCGCGGTGCAGGACGGCCAGCATGTCGGCGTCCACCTCGTCGATCGACAGGCCGGTGCCGCACTCGGAGAACGACACCGCCACCGTGGTCTCGGCCATGCCGTACGCCGGCAGAATCGCCTCCCGGCGCAGCCCGAACGGCGCACCCGCCTCGCAAAGGTCCTCGACGACGGCTGGCTCGACCTGTTCGGCGCCGGACAGCGCCCACCGCAGGCTGGACAGGTCGAACTGTCCCGGCTGCTGCTTGCGCAGCCGCTTCGCCAGCACGGCGTAGGCGAAGTTCGGCGCCGCGGTCATGGTGCCCTTGTACTTGTCGATCAGCTTGGCCCACAGCAGGGTGTCCTGCAGGAAGTCCATCGGCGTGACCTTGACCAGTTCGGCGCCGAAGTACATCGGCACGACCAGGAACCCCGTCATGCCCATGTCGTGAAACAGCGGCAGCCAGCTCACGATGACGTCGGTGTCCAAGTCGTATTCGGCACCGACGAACATCGCGTCGGCATTGGACGCCAGGTTGCGAAAGGTGATCCGCACTGCCTTCGGCGGGCCGGTGGAACCAGAGGTCAACTGCAGCAACGCGATGTCGTCCTCGTCGGTGTTCAGCGGGTCGATGGCCTCGGATGCCAACAAGTCGGCGATGACGAGCACCTTGACACCCCGCTCGGCCAGCACGGGCGCGGCGGCCATGAACGGATCGGAGACGATCACCGCAGCGGCCCCCAGCGCGTCGACCACCCTGCCGGTCTCGGTCGCCCAGAACAGGAGGTCGGTCCGCGGCGTGGGTTGGTGCAGCATCGTCAGGCTGGCACCGCGCATCCAGACGCCTTGCGCGGTGGGGGCGATCTCCACGGGTGCCCCTGCCAGCACTGCCACAGCATCACCGTGACCGATGCCTGCGGCGGCGAGCCCGCCCGCGATCTTGCGGGCGCGCTGATGAACCTCACCCCAGCCATGCCGGAGGGGTGCATGCGGCTCGCCGGTGACCATCCCCCTGGTGCTCGTACGGGCATTCTCGTACATCACATCGCAGAAGCGGCTCACCGAGCCGCCTTCCTGGCGGCGCCGGCCGACACTTTCTCGGCCTCGGCGAAGTGTCCGAGCAGGTGCCGCAGCACGTACGCATTCATCGGGCCCGTGGCTTCCGAGACGGCGCCAAGGACGCGATCCACGACGGCGACGGCGCACGACGGCGGAACGACGTAGAGCACCGCGTCGCGCGAGTGCGTGCCGATCAGGTAGATGGTCTCGCTGGTCACCAGTGTGTAGGGATCGACGGAGATGGCAACACCCTTGCGGATGATCCGCGACGGTGTGGCCGGCCAGATGCTCGGGTCGTAGACCACCCGACGGACCTCACCGATCCTCGAGCCGAGAACGGCCAACACGTCGGGTAGTTCAGCGCCAAGGTTGGTGCTGCTGGGCCACCACGCGCCGTCTACGCTGCCCCGCGCCGGCGACCTGCTGCAAAACGCCAGACGCGGCCCATTCGTGCGAGGAGAGGAAACTGGCACCATGAACGGTGCTCCCGTCGCTATCAGAGCAATCGCAGACGGTAACCGAGGTTGCGGGCACGCGAGGAACCTACGATCTGTTGAGCCTAGACCACTACCTCGATCTTGAAGCTCTTCACCTGCCGCGTAGCCAGCAATCGGGTCTGCATCGTAATCGTATTGGAGTCGTATTGGTTTGGCGCGAAAAGCATTTGCTCGTCGACACCAGCTCCTAGCATCGGATCCGGACGCGTCAGCGGAAGGAGTCCACCGTGCCGAACGGCAAGCCCAACATCCTGGCCATCTGGGGTGACGACATCGGGATCTCCAACCTCAGCTGCGACAGCGACGGCCTGATGGGTTACCGCACACCGAACATCGACCGAATCGCCAACGAGGGAATGCGATTCACCGATTCCTACGGCGAGCAGAGTTGCACCGCCGGACGCGCCGCCTTCATCAGTGGGCAAAGCGTCTACCGCACCGGCATGAGCAAGGTCGGCGTACCCGGCGCCGACATCGGCT
>JAVRPF010000818.1:0-3576 GCA_032162385.1 Mycobacterium sp. | reverse complement strand
CGGCCCGAGGATTTCGAAGTCCTCCTTCGAGGTGCCCTCGCCGCGCTCGTTCTGCATGAAGACGAGGTTCCAGATCTCGATGTAGCGGTCCTCGTTCGCCTCGGGGCCACCCTCGATGCCGTACTCCGGTCCGCGGTCGTAATAGATCTCCGATGACGGCCCGCACGGCCCGGGGATGCCCATCGACCAGTAGTTGTCGGCCATGCCGCGGCGCTGGATACGCATCGGCGGCAGCCCGGCCACCTCCTGCCACAACTCGATGGCCTCGTCGTCGTCGAGATAGACGGTGGCCCACAGTCTTTCGGGGTCGAATCCGTAGCCACCCTGATCCTGAGGGTTGGTCAACAGGGTCCACGCCAGGTCGATGGCGCCCTTCTTGAAGTAGTCGCCGAACGAGAAGTTGCCCGCCATCTGGAAGAAGGTGTTGTGCCGGGTGGTGATTCCGACCTCGTCGATGTCCGGCGTGCGGATGCACTTCTGCACACTGGTGGCGCGATTGCATGGCGGCGTCTGCTGGCCAAGGAAGTACGGGACGAACTGGACCATGCCGGCGTTGACGAACAGCAGGTTCGGGTCGTCGAGGATCACCGATGCGCTGGGCACCTCGGTGTGCCCCGCCTTCACGAAGTGATCGAGGAAGCGCTTCCTGATCTCGTGTGTCTGCACGTGCTGTTGTCCTTCTTGATCCGGGGAATTCTGGGGAGATTCTCGACGGGATTACAGTACCGGTCCCCCGTCGGGTGGCTGACAGGCGCGGTGAGGACCAGTCACGGCGCGTCCGCCCGATACCGCTCAGCCGTTGACGAAGCTGAACCGCACCGAGCGGCGGGGATTGTCACGGTTGAGGTCGACCAGCACCACGCTCTGCCACGTCCCCAGCAGCGGCTTGCCGTTCTGCACCGGCACCGTCACCGACGGCGACACGACGGCAGGCAGGACGTGGTCGGCGCCATGCCCCGGTGCACCGTGGGAGTGCCGGTAGCGGTCGTCGCGGGGCAACAGGCGTTCCAGCGTATCGATCAGGTCGTCATCCGACCCAGCGCCCGTCTCGATGATGGCCACGCCCGCGGTCGCGTGCGGGACGAATACGTTGCAGAGCCCATCACCCCGGTCGGCGCAGAACGCCCGCACCGCATCGGTCAGGTCCACTGTCCGCCGTCGCGCGGTGTCGACGTCGATCACATCGCTGTCCACATCTCCACCCTAAGAGCCATTGCCTCGGCAAATCCGGCGGAGGACAGTAGTGCATGGACCGGTGGCGCCACCGGGGCGCCGCCCCAACCCGACAAGGGGGTGGACCGTGTACGCACGAACTACCACTATCGCTGCGCAACCCAAGTCCATCGACGCCGGAATTGCATACGTTCGCGATGACGTGATGCCAGCCCTTCAGGACATGGCTGGCTACATTGGCCTGTCGCTGTTGGTCGACCGGCAGTCCGGCCGGTGCATTGCCACCAGTGCATGGGAAACCGACGAGGCCCAGCGCGAGAGCGCCGAGCGCATTGGGCCGGTTCGTGATCGGGCCGCTGAGGCGTTCGGGGGCAGCGCGATGGTCGAAGCATGGGAGATCGCCGTCCTGCATCGTGAGCACAGCTCAGACACCGGTGCCTGCGTGCGTGCGACCTGGGTCACCCTCCCACCCGACCAGATGGATGCGGGTATCGAGTACTTCCGCTCCTCGGTGCTGCCGCAAGTCGAGCACCTGGACGGATTCTGCAGCGCCAGCCTGCTAGTCGACCGCCGATCGGGACGCGCGGTGTCCTCGGTGTCGTTCGGCAGCCGCAACGCCATGGATCGCAACCGGGACCAGGCGAGGTCACTCAAGGCCGAGTCGATCCGCGAGGCGGGCGCAAGCGAGGTCGACGAGCGCGAATTCGACCTGGTGCTGGCCCATCTGCGGGTGCCCGAGATGACCTGACCGCGGGGTTGCCGACCGGACTATTGGCGGCCGCACCGATTGACGTGGGCGTTTATTCGGGCGCCCCAGGGGTATTGCTTTCTCACCACTCGTATCCCTGGAGGAACTAATGACAATCACCGGCGTCATCAGCGCGATACTCATCGGCATCGTGGTCGGCGTGCTCGGCCGACTCGTCGTACCCGGCAAGCAGAACATCTCCATACTGGTCACCATCCTGGTCGGCATCGTCGCCGCCTTCGTCGGCACCGCACTGGCCCGGGCGATGGGAATTCCCACCGCTACCAACGGCATCGACTGGCTCGAACTGCTCGTCCAGGTCGTGGTGGCCGCGCTCGGCGTTGGTCTGGTTTCGGCGATAATGGGACGCCGTCGTTCCGGACTGCTGCGCCGCTAGTTGACCTGGGTCAGTAGGGCTTGTCCGCCCGTGCCCTGATCTGCTGCACCACCCAGGCGTTGCCGTCGGGGTCGGCGAACTCGAACATCGTGCCCCCGTCACGATCGTCGATGACGTCAATGTCCCCGGCGGCAACGCCATTGGCGAGGAGCTGTCGCCGCGCCGCCACCCCGTCGGCGACCACCAGTTGCAACCCCTTCAGCGATCCCGGCCCCATCGTCGGCGGGTCGGCCAGCACGATCGAGCAGCGCCGACCGGTACCACCACGACCTCGAGCGTCCAGTCCATCACAGTGTTTTCAACAGCTCGTCGAGCTTCTCGTAGCCCTCGGTCATGCCGCCTTCCATGCCGGACGACAGCAGGCCATCGCGGGCCTCGACGTTCGGGCAGATGGACCGGCCCCGCAGTCTGCTGCGCCCTTCGCCAATGTCGTCGAACCACATGAATTCGATGTTCACCATGTCCGGCGCACCCTCGAATTCGAAGGTCTGGATGATGAATTCGTTGTCCCGCACCTTGTGGAACACCCCGTTGAAGCCGAACTTGCCACGGTCGGCCTCGTGCACGTAGCGGTAGCCACCACCGGTCTTGAAGTCCCAGTGCTCGATCGTCATCTCGAGGTCGCGAGGCCCGAGCCACTGCTTGACCAGATCCGGCTCGGCGTGGGCCCGGAACAGGGCCTCCACCGGAGCGTCGAACTCGCGGGTGAACTCCATGGCCAGCGTGTCGACCGGAGCATTCAAGTTCAGGGCGTTCGTCATCGTTTCTATCCCTCGTTGTCGTGTTCGGTCATCGCCGCCAGCAGGGAATCCAGCCGGTGGTAGTTGCGTTCGGCGTCCAACCGGTATCGGTCGATCCAGGCCGTCAGCCGCTCCAGTGCCGCCGCGTCCAGGTGAACCGGTCTGCGCTGGGCATCCCGACTGCGGGTGACCAGGCCGGCCTGTTCGAGCACCTGGATGTGCTTGGACACCGCCTGTTTCGTGATGTCGAACGGCGCGGCCAACTCGTTGACCGTCGCCGGACCGCGTGACAACCTCGCCACGATGGCCCGCCGGACCGGGTCGGAAAGTGCCAGGAAAGCACGGTCCAGCCCCGTCTCCGCATCTTCAGCACTTCTCAATTGTCAACCTCTATATTGATCAATCAATTGATTGACTACGAAGGTAGGACGGGTGGCAGCGGGTGTCAAGAGTGAATTTCGGGTCAGGGCAGGGCGTCGCCCGGGAAGCCCGCGCAAGGATGGACCTCGAAGGTGAAC
>JAVRPF010000817.1:0-2685 GCA_032162385.1 Mycobacterium sp. | reverse complement strand
AGCTGACCGGCATCCCCGTCGTCACCACCCTGATGGCGCGCGGCGCCTTCCCCGACAGTCACCCGCAGAACCTCGGCATGCCGGGCATGCACGGCACCGTTGCTGCGGTGGGCGCACTGCAGAAGAGCGACCTGCTGATCGCGCTCGGCACCCGGTTCGACGACCGCGTGACCGGCAAGCTGGACTCGTTTGCGCCCGAGGCGAAGGTGATCCACGCCGACATCGACCCCGCGGAGATCGGCAAGAACCGCAACGCCGACGTGCCGATCGTCGGTGACGTGAAGGCCGTCATCACGGATCTGGTCGAGGCACTGCGCCGCGACGGCGTTTCGGCCTCCACGTTGAACATCGACAATTGGTGGGAGTACCTGCGCAGCGTGCAGTCGACCTACCCCCTGAGCTACGGCCCGCAGAGCGACGGCAGCCTGAGCCCGGAGTACGTCATCGAGACGTTGGGCCGAATCGCCGGTCCTGATGCGGTGTATGTCGCGGGCGTCGGCCAGCACCAGATGTGGGCCGCGCAGTTCATCAAGTACGAGAACCCGAAGACGTGGCTGAACTCCGGCGGGCTCGGCACCATGGGCTACGCAATCCCCGCCGCCATGGGCGCCAAGTTCGCGCGCCCCGAGGCCGAGGTGTGGGCGATCGACGGCGACGGCTGCTTCCAGATGACCAACCAGGAGCTGGCCACCTGCGCCGTCGAGGGCGCGCCCATCAAGGTCGCCGTCATCAACAACGGCAACCTGGGCATGGTGCGGCAATGGCAGACGCTATTCTACGAGGGCCGCTACTCGCAGACCGGCCTGGCCACGCACAGCCGCCGCATACCCGACTTCCTCAAGCTGGCCGAGGCGCTGGGTTGCGTCGGGTTGCGTTGCGAGCGAGCCGAAGACGTCGAGGACGTGATCAACCAGGCTCGAGCGATCAACGACCGGCCGGTGGTGATCGACTTCATCGTCGGCGCCGACGCCCAGGTGTGGCCGATGGTGGCCGCAGGCACCGGCAACGACGAGATCCAGGCGGCCAAGGGCATTCGGCCGCTGTTCGACGACGAAGGCAACGAGGGGCACGCGTGACTACCACCACTCACACCCTGTCGGTCCTCGTCGAGGACAAGCCCGGCGTGCTGGCGCGTGTTGCATCCTTGTTCTCCCGGCGCGGCTTCAACATTCAGTCGCTCGCCGTCGGCGCCACGGAGCAGAAGAACCTCTCCCGGATGACGATCGTCGTCTCGGTGGAGGACTTCCCGCTCGAGCAGGTCACCAAGCAGCTCAACAAGCTGATCAACGTGATCAAGATCGTCGAGCAGGACGAGGACAACTCGGTCTCGCGCGAGCTGGCGCTGATCAAGGTGCGTGCCGACGCCGCGACGCGCGGGCAGATCATCGAGGCGGTGAACCTGTTCCGCGCCAAGGTGGTCGACGTGTCGACGGAGTCCCTGACCGTCGAGGCCACCGGCACACCTGGCAAGCTCGAGGCGCTGTTCCGGCTGCTCGAGCCCTATGGCATCCGCGAGATCGCCCAGTCCGGCATGGTGACGCTGTCCCGCGGTCCGCGCGGCATCGTCAAATAACGAGTTTCGACGAAACACCAATACAGAGAAGGAAACCGAAGTGGCAGTTGAGATGTTTTACGACGACGACGCAGACCTGTCGATCATCCAGGGACGCAAGGTTGGCGTCATCGGCTACGGCAGCCAGGGCCACGCGCACTCGCTGAGCCTGCGTGACTCCGGCGTCGAGGTGAAGGTCGGCCTGAAGGAGGGCTCCAAGTCCCGCGAGAAGGTCACCGAGCAGGGGCTCGCCGTCGATACCCCGGCCGAGGTCGCCAAGTGGGCCGACGTCATCATGCTGCTGGCGCCGGACACCGCGCAGGCGGAGATCTTCTCCAACGACATCGAGCCCAACCTCGAAGCCGGCAACGCGTTGTTCTTCGGCCACGGCCTCAACATTCACTTCGATCTGATCGAGCCGGCCGAGAACATCACCATCGGCATGGTGGCGCCCAAGGGGCCCGGCCATCTGGTGCGCCGTCAGTTCGTCGACGGCAAGGGCGTGCCCTGCCTGATCGCGATCGACCAGGACCCGAACGGCGAGGGCGAGGCGCTTGCGCTGTCTTACGCCAAGGGCATCGGCGGCACCCGGGCGGGCGTCATCAAGACCACCTTCAAGGAAGAGACCGAGACCGACCTGTTCGGTGAGCAGGCCGTGTTGTGCGGTGGCACCGAGGAACTGGTCAAGATCGGCTTCGAAGTGATGGTCGAGGCCGGTTACGCGCCCGAGATGGCCTACTTCGAGGTGCTGCACGAACTCAAGCTGATCGTCGACCTGATGTACGAGGGTGGCATCGCCCGGATGAACTACTCGGTGTCCGACACCGCGGAGTTCGGTGGCTACCTGTCCGGCCCGCGCGTCATCGACGCCGACACCAAGCAGCGGATGCGCGGGATCCTGCGCGACATCCAGGACGGCAGCTTCGTCAAGGAACTCGTCGCCAACGTCGAGGGCGGCAACAAGCGGTTGGAGAAGCTGCGCAAGGAGAACGCCGAGCACCCGATCGAGGTGACCGGCAAGAAGCTGCGCGACCTGATGAGCTGGGTCGACCGCCCCATCACCGAAACGGCCTAACCCCTCCTCACCTATTGCGATTTCGGCGTGATTGGTCTCGCTCAGCGCAACCAATCAC
>JAVRPF010000816.1:0-2811 GCA_032162385.1 Mycobacterium sp. | reverse complement strand
GCTGGGCTGCGGCGTGATGGCCGGCCTGGGCGCGGCGGTCAACACCGGGGCCGTCGGACGCGACGACACCGTCGCGGTGATCGGCTGCGGCGGTGTGGGTGACGCCGCGATCGCGGGCGCGCGGTTGGTCGGGGCCAGGCGGATCATCGCGGTGGACACCGACAACAAGAAGCTGGACTGGGCGCGGGATTTCGGCGCCACGCACACCATCAACGCCCGCGAACTCGACCCGGTGGCGACGATCCAGGACCTCACCGACGGGAACGGCGCCGACGTGGTGATCGACGCGGTCGGCCGACCCGAGACCTGGAAGCAGGCCTTCTACGCGCGTGATCTCGCGGGAACAGTTGTGCTGGTGGGTGTTCCGACGCCGGATATGAAGCTGGATATGCCGTTGATCGACTTCTTCTCCCGCGGCGGGTCGCTGAAGTCGTCGTGGTACGGCGACTGCCTACCCGAGCGCGACTTCCCGACGTTGATCAGCCTGTACCTGCAGGGCCGGTTGCCGCTGGAGAAGTTCGTCTCCGAACGCATCGCCTTGGAAGAGGTCGAGTCGGCATTCCATCGCATGCACGCCGGTGAGGTGCTGCGCTCGGTGGTGGTGTTCAAGTGAACGGCGGACCCATACAGCGGGTCGTCACCCACGGGACCTTCGAACTCGACGGCGGTAGTTGGGAAGTCGACAACAACATCTGGGTCGTCGGCGACGACTCCGAGGTGGTGGTGTTCGACGCCGCGCACGATGCGGGCCCCATCGTGATGGCGGTCGGTGGGCGCCATGTGGTGGCGGTGGTGTGCACCCATGGCCACAACGACCACGTGACGGTGGCACCCGAACTCGGCGAGGCGCTCGACGCCCCGGTGCTGTTGCACGCGGGCGATGATGTGCTGTGGCGAATGACGCATCCAGACAAGGACTTCCGCACGGTGGACGACGGTGACAAACTGACCGTCGGCGGCATCGAGCTACGCGCCCTGCACACCCCGGGGCATTCCCCGGGCTCAGTCTGCTGGCATGCCCCCGAACTGGGCGCCGTTTTCAGCGGTGACACCCTGTTCCAGGGCGGGCCTGGCGCGACGGGTCGGTCCTACTCCGACTTCGGAGCCATCCTCGAGTCGATCTCCGGGCGGCTGGGCAAGCTGCCCGGCGACACCGTCGTCTACACCGGCCACGGTGACTCCACCACCGTCGGCGATGAAATCGTGCATTACGACGAATGGGTGGCGCGAGGCCACTAACTCCCCCCCACCCGCGAGCGTGCGTGTCTGTACACGACACGCCGCTCGCGGACGGCATTTGGCGCACGCTCGCGAAGGTGCAATCACGTGACCAATCCCAGACTCGTCGCCACGTCGTGGAGCAGCGCCGGCGACGTCTCCCCCGTGGACGCGCCGGCCAGCAGCCCGGTGCCCATCCGTGAGCGACTGGCCGCGATCGCGGACGCCGGTTTCGTCGGGTTCGGGTTGGTCGTCGACGACCTCATCGCCGTCCGCGACAGCATCGGGTACGAGGCACTCCGCGTGCTGGCCTCCGACGCGGGGTTGCACCACATCGAGCTCGAACTGCTTGAGCGGTGGTGGATCCCACGCGGTGCACCAGGCCACACCTACAATGTCCGCGAGCAGCTGTTCGAGGCGGCCGACATGCAGAGGCCGGTGCAGGTCAAGCTCGGCTCGCGCAACGGCCCACCGGCATCGGATCCGCTGGCGCTGGCAGCCCCGCTGCGAGAGCTCGCCGAACAGGCGGACGCGCACGGTACGCGGGTCGCCATCGAGACGATGCCCTTCTCGGCCATCGCCACCGTGCCCATGGGCGCCGAAATCGTGGCAGCGTCGGGACATCCGGGCGCTGGCCTGTTGGTCGATGCCTGGCATGTCTTCCGGGCGGGTACGACGCTGGCCGAGCTGCGGGCCCGCGCTACGGCCGAACATGATCTTCGCCGTAGAACTCGACGACGCCGCACCCGACGTCGTCGGGACTCTGTTCGAGGACACGGTCAATAACAGATTGTTCTGTGGCGAAGGCTGTTTCGATCTGACGGGTCTAGTGGCGGTCCTTCGCGACTTGGGCTTCGACGGCCCGTGGGGGGTGGAAATCTTGTCCACGTCGTATCGGAAACTCCCGGTTGCCGACGCCCTCAAGCTCGCTGCGGAGACAGCGTTGGCAGTGCTGTAGCGGGCGTGAGCGTGCGCAAACTCCCGACTTTCTTCGGCGTGTCGTGTGCAGACACGCACGCTCGCGGGGGAAGGGGGAAGGCGCTCTAGCGTCGGTCGAACAGGCTCTCCGCCGACAGGTACAGCGTCAACATGTCGATCAAAGTCTGACGTTGTCGCGTCGAATCGTAGGGCACCGCCGAAACCATCTGCGGCACCGTCAAACCGCGCAGGCAGGCCCAGATCAGATCGGCGACCTCGGTGCCGTCGCGGTCGGGAACCAACTTTGCGCCGAGCGCACTGAGCCCCTCGTTGAGTTCGACGAGATGGCGGTTGAGCCTCTTGGTGCGCGTGACGCGGGTAGCCACCAGGATCTCCTGCGCAGCCATCGACGTCGGATTGCTGAAGGCAGGCCAGGCCGTTTCGACGACGGCCGCGACGCGGGCGCGCAGCGGTCCGTTCGGGAGCTCCACGTCGGCGAGGGTTCGTTGAAGTCCCGCGAAACCTTCGTCCACCACGGCCATGAGGAGTTGATCCCGGTCGCCGAAGTGATACTGGATCACGCCCCAACTGACGTGCGCGCGCTCGGTGATGTGCTTGGCGCTCGCCGCGCCGAAGCCCTCTTCGAGGATGCACGCCACCGTTTCTGCGATGATC
>JAVRPF010000815.1:0-6711 GCA_032162385.1 Mycobacterium sp. | reverse complement strand
CGCCGACGACGAGGCGTGCGTCAAGACGTTGGCCAATGTGTTCTACCGCACCATCTACTTCGAGGAGACCTCGCCGACATGACGAAGAATCCGGGGAGATCAGGGACGCCGGGCGTGACCAGGGAGTTCGTCGGCGTGGACTCCCCCACCGCACGCCGGGCCGGCTCGGGCGGTCACCCCTGTCAGGGCATCTACTACCGGGGCGTCGGCCGCAAGCCGAAGGTGGCGATGATCGCCACGCACTATCAGATCGACTTCTCCGAGCACTACCTCGCGGACTACATGGCCACCCGCGGCGTCGGCTTCCTCGGCTGGAACACCCGGTTCCGTGGCTTCGAGAGCAGCTTCCTACTCGACCACGCGCTGGTGGACATCGGGGTGGGCATCCGCTGGCTCCGTAACGTGCAGGGCGTGGAAACGATTGTGCTGCTCGGCAATTCGGGTGGCGGCTCGTTGATGGCCGCCTACCAGGCCCAGGCCGTCGACCCACACGTGACGCCGCTGGACGGCATGCGGCCCGCGGCAGGCCTTACCGAGCTCCTGCCCGCCGACGGCTACGTGGCGAGCGCCGCCCATCCGGGCCGACCCGACGTGCTGACGGCGTGGATGGACGGCTCCGTGGTCGACGAGTACGACCCCGTCGCCAGCGATCCCGCGCTGGACCTGTTCGACAAGCGCAACGGCCCGCCGTATTCGGCGGACTTCATCGAGCGGTACCGCGCCGCGCAAGTCGCGCGCAATCACGCGATCACCGAATGGGCCGAAGACGAGCTGAAAAGGGTTCGGGCAGCTGGCTTCTCGGATCGCCCCTTCACGGTGCTACGCACCTGGGCCGACCCGCGCATGGTCGATCCGAGCATCGAGCCCACCAAGCGCCCGGCCAACACCTGCTACGCAGGCGTCCCCGTGAAGGCCAACCGGTCGGCGCACGGCATCGCCGCGGCATGCAGCTTGCGCGGTTGGCTGGGCATGTGGAGCCTGCGGCACTCCCAGACTCGCGCCGAACCCCATCTGGCCCGCATCACCTGCCCGGCGCTGGTGATCAATGCCGAGCAGGATTCCGGGGTGTATCCGTCCGACGCGCAACGCATTCACGATGCGCTGGCCGGTACGGACAAGGCACTGCATTCGATCGACTCCGACCACTACTTCACCACCCCCGGTGCGCGCAGCGAGCTGGCCGACGAGATCACGAAGTGGATCGCACAGCGCTGGCGCTGAGTCTCGACCTCAGAGCGCGATGACGACCTTGCCCCTGACCCGACCGTCGGCCAGGTAGCGGACCGCGGCCGCCGCCTGGTCGAGCCGGAACGTCCGGTCGACCGCAGGCGTGATCACGCGCACCGCGATCAATGCCCCCACGGCGGCCACGTCCTCGGCGCGGTTGCGGTCACGAATGCGCGCAGGCTCTGCGTGACGAATGGGGACAACATGTGGGCCGCCAGATTGCGTTCGATCCCACCGAGCACGTCCTCGGGTACGGAGCCGTGCGTAAGTCCACGTAACGAGGAGGCCCGATGCCACCGACGGCACGGCGGGCACCACTGACCCGCGACCGCGTGCTGCGTGCCGCGGTCGATCTGGCGAACACCGCAGGGATCGAGGCGCTGAGCATGCGCAAGCTGAGCGACGCGCTCGGAGTCGAGGCGATGTCGCTGTACAACCACGTGTCCAACAAATCCGAGTTGCTCGACGGCATGGTCGATGTCATGTTCGCCGAGATCGACCTGCCGCCCACCGACGTGGACTGGCGCACCGCCATGCGTACCCGCGCGCTGTCGGCCCGCCGGGTGCTCACCCGTCATAGGTGGGCGATCGGATTGATGGAGTCTCGGTCGACGCCAGGACCCGCGACGTTGCACCACCACGACGCGATGCTCGGCTGCCTGCGCCGGGCCGGATTCTCCGTCGTGATGACGGGGCACGCGTACGCGCTGCTGGACAGCTTCGTCTACGGATTCGCGGTGCAGGAGGCGAGTCTGCCGTTCGAGTCCCCGGAGGACGCGGCGCAGGTCGCCCACGACATACTCACCCAAGCCCCGGCAGGAGAGTATCCCTACCTCGCGGAGCTGGCTGCCGAGCGAGTGCTGCAAGCCGGCTACGACCTTGGGGACGAGTTCGCGGTCGGACTCGACCTGCTGCTGGGCAGCATGGAGCGTGCGATCGAGAGGCAGTAGCGTGACCCTGAGAGTCGGTCCAATCAAAGTCTTGGCCCACTTCGTGCCCGGTGACAAGGCGCGGGCATTGCTTGCGCCACAAGCTGATTGGCTCGACGTTCGCTATTGCGCCGAGGACGACGACGACGCCTTTTACCGCGAGCTGCCCGAGGCCGAGGTGATCTGGCACGTCCTGCGACCGCTATCGGGCGACGACCTCGAGCGGGCAACGCGGTGCCGACTGGTGCACAAGCTGGGCGCGGGGGTGAACACCATCGACGTCGACGCCGCCACGCAACGCGGGATCGCCGTGGCCAACATGCCCGGCGCCAACGCGCCGTCGGTGGCCGAGGGTGCGGTTCTGCTCATGCTCGCCGCACTGCGCAGGCTGCCCGCCCTCGATGCGGCCACCCGGGCAGGCGCGGGCTGGCCGTCGGATCCGACGCTCGGCGAGACGGTGCGCGACATCGGGAGTTGCACCGTCGGCCTGGTCGGCTACGGCAACATCGCCAAGCGCGTCGAGACCATCGTGACGGCGATGGGCGCCGACGTGCTGCACAGCAGCACCCACGACGACGGCCATGCCGGGTGGCGGCCGCTGCCCGAACTGCTCGCCGGCAGCGACATCGTCTCGCTGCACCTGCCGCTGACCGATCGGACGGCGGGGCTGCTCGACGCTGCGGCGCTGGCGGTGATGAAGCGCGACGCCGTGCTGGTCAACACCTCACGCGGACCGATCATCGACGAGGCCGCACTGGTCGACGCGCTGAGCACGGGCCCGCTCGCGGCAGCCGGCCTGGACGTGTTCGCCGTCGAGCCGGTCGCCGCGGACAACCCGCTGCTGGCCCTCGACAACGTCGTGCTCACCCCGCACGTCACCTGGTACACCGCCGACACCATGCGGCGCTACCTGGTCGAAGCGGTGGACAACTGCGAGCGGCTGCGCGAGGGCCGGGACCTGGTGAACCTGGTGAACCAAGTTCGGTGAGGTGCCGGTCGGTCTCCTCCTGACGTGCAGGTACCCTCGTTCCCAACCCACCGGTTGATTCGAAGCCCGGCGGCAAAGGAGTAGGCATGCCCATCGCGATCACTTCTGAGCACAACGACCTGGCCGATTCCGTCCGTTCCCTGGTGGCGCGCGTGGCGCCGTCGGACGTTCTGCACGAGGCGCTGGAGACGCCGATCTCCAACCCGCCGACTTACTGGAAGGCCGCCGCGGAGCAGGGACTGCAGGGTGTACATCTGTCCGAATCGGTGGGCGGACAGGGATTCGGCATCCTCGAACTCGCCATCGTGCTCGCCGAGTTCGGCTACGGCGCGGTTCCCGGGCCGTTCGTCCCTTCCGCGGTCGCCAGTGCGCTGATCTCCGCGAACAACCCCGAGGACAAGCGACTGGAGGCGCTGGCATCCGGCGACGCCATCGCCGCGTACGCCATCGACTCCGGACTGACCGCAACCCGGCACGGAGAGGGCCTCGTCATCCGCGGTGAGGTGCGCGCGGTCCCTGCCGCGGCACAGGCATCGATCCTGGTGCTACCGGTGGCCGGCCTCGATCCGGGGACCAGTGGCTCGGAGTGGGTGGTCCTCGACGCCGACCAGGTGGAGATCGAGCCGGTCGCCAGCGTCGACCCGCTGCGCCCGCTTGCGCACGTGCGGGCCAACGCCGTCGAGGTCGGTGACGACCGGGTGCTGTCCAACCTGAGCCGCACGCGTGCCCGCGCCCTGATGTCGACCCTGCTCTCCGCCGAGTGCATCGGCGTCGCCCGCTGGGCCACCGACACCGCGTCGGAGTACGCCAAGATCCGCGAGCAGTTCGGCAGGCCGATCGGTCAGTTCCAGGCCATCAAGCACAAGTGCGCGGGCATGATCGCCGACACCGAGCGCGCCACGGCCGCAGTCTGGGACGCCGCACGCGCCATCGATGAGGACGACCCGCAGGACAGCGCCTACGAGTTCGCCGCCGCCGTCGCCGCCACCCTGGCTCCGGTCGCCGCGCAGCACTGCACGCAGGACTGCATTCAAGTACACGGCGGCATCGGCTTCACCTGGGAGCACGACACCAACGTCTACTACCGGCGCGCGATCGTGCTGGCCGCCTGCTTCGGGCGCGCTGCCGACTACCCGCAACAGGTGGTGGATGTCGCAACCACGACCGGGATGCGTTCGATCGACATCGACCTCGACCCCGATACCGAGAAGCTCCGCGACGAGATTCGCGCGGAAGTGGCCGCGCTGAAGGAGATTCCGCGCGACGAGCGCAAGGTCGCCATCGCCGAGGGCGGCTGGGTCACGCCGCACCTGCCCAAGCCGTGGGGCCGGTCGGCGACCCCCATCGAGCAGATCATCATCGCGCAGGAGTTCGCGGCCGGAAAGGTTGCGCGGCCTCCGATGGGCATCGCCGCCTGGATCATCCCGTCGATCGTCGCCTACGGCACCGACGAGCAGCAGCAGCGCTTCCTGCCGCCCACCTTCCGCGGCGAGATGATCTGGTGCCAGCTGTTTTCCGAGCCGGGCGCGGGTTCCGACCTGGCCAGCCTGACCACCAAGGCCACCAAGGTCGACGGCGGCTGGCGGATCACCGGCCAGAAGATCTGGACCACCGGGGCGCAGTACTCGCAGTGGGGCGCACTGCTGGCCCGCACCAACCCGACGGCGCCGAAACACAATGGCATCACCTACTTCCTGCTGGACATGGCCAGCAAGGGCGTCGAGGTCAAACCGCTGCGCGAGCTTACCGGCAACGCGATGTTCAACACCGTGTTCATCGACGACGTGTTCGTGCCCGACGAGTTCGTTCTGGGCGAGGTGGACCGCGGCTGGGAGGTCAGCCGCAACACCCTGACCAACGAGCGGGTTTCGATCGGCAGCAGTGAGCCGCCGTTCCTGGCCACCCTCGACCAGTTCGTGAAGTTCTTGAAGGACGGCCAGTTCGACCAGATCGAGCAGAACCATGCCGGTCGGTTGATCGCCGAGGGCTACGCGGCCAAGGTGCTCAACCTGCGCTCGACGCTGCTGACGCTGGCCGGGGGCGACCCGATGCCCGCGGCGGCGATCTCCAAGCTGCTGGCCATGAAGACCGGCCAGGGCTATGCCGAGTTCGGGGTGTCGTCGTTCGGCACCGATGCGGCCATCGGCGACGCCGAGCAGCCGTCCGGCAAGTGGGCCGAGTACCTCCTCGCGGGCCGGGCCACGACGATCTACGGCGGCACGACCGAAGTGCAGTTGAACATCATCGCGGAACGGCTACTCGGCCTGCCGCGCGATCCGTAAGTCGCGCTCGTCAGATTGACGGCAGGGTCGTCGGGGCTGGCTTCCGGTGGCCATGCGGCGGGGATCAGCAAGCTGCTGTCGATGAAGACCGGGAGGAACCCGAGCTGCGAGCCAGGCACCTCGCCCTGGCCGCCACTCGCGATGACCCGCTGACTCTCCAGCCCTCGAAGCAGCGCAGAGGGCACGCATCTGGGTGCACCGCAACGCGCAAACTCGAGATGGAGCTCGACCTCGGCGGTGACACCTCGAAACGCCTACTGCACGCTGGTCAACTCGTGGGCGAGGTCGAGGGTCGCGTGACACGCTTGGATCACAGCGCAGCCTAGGAGGGTGTCACGAGCAACAAGGAGCACGGCGTCACCCTTCGCCAGTTGCGGTACTTCGAGGTGCTCGGCGAGGAGCTCAACTACCGGCGTGCCGCCGAGCGGCTGTTCATCACGCAGCCCGCGCTGTCCACCGCAATCAAGCAGCTCGAGCACCAGGTGGGGGTCCTGCTGTTCACCCGCAGCACCAGGGAGGTCGCGCTGACCGACCTCGGCGCCGCGTGGCTGCCCAAGGTCCACGACGCGCTTCGGGGCGTGGACGCCGCCGTCGACGACCTCGTCTCCGCGTCCCGGCGCGAACGTCGGATCCGGCTGGGCTACCTGATCGGTACCGGCGCCGACGTGCTGTTCCGGCTGGTCCGGCATTTCGAGACCGCCTACCCCGAGATCAGTGTGGAGCCAAGGGAATTCGACTTCTCCGACCCGACGGCCGGCCTGGCCGACGGCTCCACCGAGGTGGCCATCATCCGGCCGCCGGTGGATCTGCCGGAACACCGGATGCTGATCCTCGACGCCGAGAACTGGGTGGCGTGCCTGCCCCGGGATCACCGACTTGCCCAGCGAGCCGAGTTGTCCATCGCCGAATTGCTGGACGACCCCATCGTGGTGGCACCTGGCAGCGCCGGGCGATGGCGGGACTACTGGATGGCGATGGATGCGCGCGATGGCAGGCCGCCGACAATCGCGGCCGTCGCCGCCACCTATGAAGAAGAGACGACGACCATTGCGCGGGGCCTCGGCATCAGCTTCACCAGCGAGGCCAGCGCGCGGCTGTACGGCAGGCAGGGAATCGTCTATGTGCCGATCAGCGACCGACCACGCAACTACACCGCCCTGGCGTGGAATCCCGCCACCCTGAGCCATGACGCGGCCGCGTTGGTCCGCCAGGTCCGCGACGAGTGGAGTTTCGGTGAAGGCCACTCTCAGGAACGCCCCGCCACCTACTACTAGGCGAGTCGAGC
>JAVRPF010000814.1:0-7879 GCA_032162385.1 Mycobacterium sp. | reverse complement strand
TACCTCGGCGGGGACATGCCGACGTTCACGCTGAACTTCTCCAAGGGCGGCAATCAGGTCGTCGGTCAGTACTACAACTTCCTCCGGCTGGGCCGAAGCGGTTACACGCAGGTGATGAACTCTCTGTCGCAGACGGCCCGGTGGCTCGGCGATCAGCTCCGCGCGAGCGAGCACTTCGAGGTGATCTCCGACGGATCGGCGATCCCAGTGGTGAGCTTCCGGTTGTCGGGCGATCCCGGATACACCGAGTTCGACGTGTCACACGCTCTGCGTTCCTTCGGCTGGCAGGTACCCGCGTACACGATGCCGGACAACGCGAACGACGTCACGATGCTGCGCGTCGTGGTGCGAGAGGGTTTCTCCGCCGACCTGGCGAGGGCGCTCAAGGACGACGTGATCACCGCGCTGAAGTCCCTCGACGAGCTCAAGCCTGCGGGGCATTTCGACACGTTGCAGCCGTTCGCCCACTAGGCCCGACGGCCCCCGGAGCCGCCCTCTGGGACAATCGAGGGCGGTGACATGACCATGCAGACGACCCAGCTCACGACATCGAACCCCGCGGCACAGGCGGTGGTCGACCTCGACGCCATCGCACACAACGTGCGCCTCCTGCGCGAACACGCGGGTTCGGCCCAGGTGATGGTGGTGTTGAAGGCCGACGGATACGGCCACGGCGCCCCCCAGGTGGCCAGGGCGGCGCTGGCCGCAGGAGCCGCCGAACTCGGTGTCGCGACCTTGGACGAGGCGCTCGCGATACGGCGCGACGGCGTCACCGCCCCGCTGTTGGCTTGGCTGCACACCCCTGGCACGGACTTCGCGCCTGCGCTGACCGCCGACGTGCAGGTGGCCGTGTCGTCGGCGCGCCAACTCGGCGACCTGCTCGACGCCACGTCCCGCACCGGACGTACCGCGACCGTGACGGTCAAGGTCGACACCGGGCTGAGCCGCAACGGTGCGGGCAGTGCCGAGTTCGCCGCGATGCTCCCCGTGCTGGCGCGGGCGCGTGCCGACGGCGCGATCCGGCTCCGGGGCATCATGTCGCATCTGGCTTGCGGTGACGATCCCGACAGCCCAGTCAACGACCTTCAGGCCCAACGGTTCTCGGAGTTCCGGGCGCAGGCCCGCGAGGCCGGCGTGGAGTTCGAGGTGGCCCACCTGTGCAACTCGCCCGCGGCGATGACCCGTCCCGATCTGGCCTACGACATGGTGCGGCCCGGTATCGCCGTCTACGGCCAGACTCCGATCGCGGCGCGCGGAGACATGGGCCTGCAGCCTGCAATGACCCTGAAATGCCCTGTCGCGCTGGTCCGTTCGATCAAGGCAGGGGACGGAGTCTCCTACGGCCACACCTGGATCGCCGACCGGGACACCACCGTGGCACTGCTGCCGATCGGCTATGGCGACGGCGTCTTCCGCAGTCTCAGTGGACGCATCGACGTGATGATCAACGGGCGGCGGCGGCGCAACGTCGGACGCATCTGCATGGATCAGTTCGTCGTCGACCTCGGCCCGGGACCCGTCGACGTGACCGAGGGTGACGCCGCCATCCTGTTCGGCTCGGGCGCGCACGGCGAGCCGACCGCGCAGGACTGGGCCGAACTGCTCGGCACCATCAACTACGAGGTGGTCACCAGCCCGCGGGGCCGGATCACCCGGGCCTACCGCGGCGGTAGCGGAATCGACTCGACGGGCGCGAGCCGTTGAGCGACAAGGAGCCTCGCGAGCACGTCATCAAAGCCCGCGCCGGTCGCTGGCTGGCGGGCGCGGCCGGACTGGCCGCGGTAGGCAGCGTCGCCGGTGTCTCGGTCGCCCGCTCGCTGGCGCGGCGGGTCACCGACGACGATCCCCATAGCGGGGAAGACTTCGAGCTGCTCGACGCCGACCGCAGCTACGTGGTGACCACGCCCGACGGGGTGCCGCTGGCCGTTCGCGAGGTCGGCCCGGCGGACGCGCCCCTGACGGTCGTGTTCGCCCACGGCTTCTGTCTGCGGATGGGCGCGTTCCACTTTCAGCGGGCCCGGCTGACCGAGCAGTGGGGTCCCCAGGTCCGGATGGTGTTCTACGACCAGCGTGGACACGGCCAGTCCGGCGACGCTCCGCCCGAGTCCTACACCGTCCCCCAACTCGGCCAGGATCTGGAGGCCGTGCTGGCGGTGATGGCACCACGCGGACCGGTGGTGCTCGTCGGGCACTCGATGGGCGGCATGACCGTGCTGGCCCACGCCCGCCAGTACCCGCAGCGCTACCGGAACCGGATCGTCGGAGTCGCGCTGATCTCCACGGCGGCAGAAGGTGTTTCACGTTCCCCGCTGGGTGAGATCCTACGGAACCCTGCACTCGAGGCGGCCCGCTTCGCGGTGCGGTACGCGCCCAAGACCGTGCACCGCACCCGTGGCGCCGCTCGCCATGTGATCGGTCCGGTGTTGCGCGCGGCGTCCTACGGCGACGAGAAGATGAGCCCGAGCGTCGTCGCGTTTTCCGAGCGGATGATGCACGACACCCCGATCGCCACCCTGGTCGGATTTCTGCACGCGCTCGAGGTGCACGACGAGACGCCGGCCCTGACCGTTCTGGCCAAGGTGCCGACCCTGATCGCGTGCGGTGACCGCGACCTGCTGACACCGAAGGAGTCCTCCGAATCCATGGCGGAGGCGCTGCCGAAGTCCGAGCTGGTGATCGTCGGTGGCGCAGGACATCTGGTTCAACTCGAGCAGCCCGAGATCGTTGACGACGCGCTGGTGCACCTTGTCGAACGTGCCACGCCGTCCAAGCTCATTGCACTGACCCGACGGCTGCGTGACCGGGCCCGCAACTATGGCTGACCCTCGAGTCGATCTCCTCGAAGGCACCGCCGAACTGCTCACCGCGGCCGACACCGTCGCGTTCGGTGCGCGGCTCGGAGCCGACCTGCGCGCAGGCGACGTGGTGGTGCTGTCCGGCCCGCTGGGTGCGGGAAAGACCGTGCTGGCCAAGGGAATCGCGCAGGCGATGAACGTCGAGGGGGCGGTGACGTCGCCGACCTTCGTGCTGGCCCGACTGCATCCGCCGAGGCAGCCTGGCACGCCGGCCCTCTTGCACGTCGACATCTACCGCTTGCTCGATCATCCCGGCGCCGACCTGCTCGCCGAAATCGACTCGCTGGACCTCGACACGGATCTGGACGACGCCGTGGTGGTGGTCGAATGGGGGGAGGGTCTCGCGGAACGCCTCTCCGACAGTCATCTCGACATCCGGCTCGAGCGTGGCCGGGATACCGACGTTCGCACTGCGGTGTGGCGGTGGAGTCTTGGGGCGAGCGAAGCGACGGGGGATGGTTCCGGGGCGAGCGAAGCGACGGGGGAGGTGATGCCGTGACTTCGATCGTGCTGGCCATCGACACCGCGACCCCTGCCGTGACCGCCGGGGTGATCAGGTGCGGGCCGTCGGGCGTCGACGTGCTGGCCGAACGCGTCACCCTCGACGCACGCGCGCATGCCGAGCAGCTGACGCCGAACGTGTTGGGCGCCTTGACCGACGCCGGTCTCGCGATGGCCGACCTCGGCGCCGTCGTCGCCGGCTGTGGCCCGGGACCGTTCACCGGCCTGCGCGTCGGCATGGCCACGGCGGCTGCCTACGGGCACGCCCTGGGCCTGCCGGTGTACGGCGTGTGCAGCCTCGACGCCATCGGGGTGGACACCACCGGCGAGGTGCTGGTGGTCACCGATGCCCGCCGTCGCGAGGTGTACTGGGCGCGCTACCGCGATGGCGTCCGGGTCGACGGGCCTGCCGTCAGCAGCCCCGCCGACCTCCCCGCCGACGTCGACGCCATCGCGGGGTCACCCGATCACGTCGCGCTGTTCGACCTCCCGCGGCTGGCCCCGACCTACCCGACGGCGTCCGGCCTGGTGCGCGTCGTCGACTGGGCGGCCCACCCGGCTCCGTTGATCCCGCTCTACCTGCGGCGTCCCGACGCCAAGCCCCAGCCGGTGCATTCATGACCGTCGAATACGGCGAGCTGGCCGTGGGCGACGCCGACCGGTGCGCCGAACTGGAGGCGCAACTGTTCCCCGGTGACGACCCGTGGCCCGCGACGGCCTTCATCCGCGAACTCGAATCGGAGCACAACCACTACGTCGCCGCCCGCACCGACGGCACCCTGATCGGGTATGCCGGTATCACTCGATTGGGACGAAAACCACCCTACGAGTACGAGATCCACGCCGTCGGTGTCGACAAGGCCCATCAAGGCGAGGGCGTCGGGCGCGGCCTGCTGAACCGGCTGCTCGACATCGCGGCCGGAGGCGTGATCTTTCTCGAGGTCCGCACGGACAATGAAGCGGCGATCGGCCTGTACGAGAGCGCAGGCTTCACCAGGCTCGGTCTGCGCAAGCGGTACTACCGCGTCAGCGGTGCCGATGCCTACACGATGCGGCGGGAGGCCACATGACCAGAACATCCCCCGAGTCGCTGCGCTCCTGCCCGCTGACCATTCTGGCCATCGAGAGCTCCTGCGACGAGACCGGCGTCGGCATCTGCGAGCTGGCGCTCGACGGCACCGTCACGCTGCTCGCCGACGAAGTGGCCTCCAGCGTCGACGAGCACGCGCGGTTCGGCGGCGTCGTGCCCGAGATCGCGTCGCGCGCGCATCTCGAAGCCATGGGCCCGACCATGCGCCGGGCCCTGGACGCGGCGGGGGTGACGCGGCCCGACGTCGTCGCGGCCACCATCGGTCCCGGGTTGGCCGGCGCGCTCTTGGTCGGGGTCGCGGCAGCCAAGGCCTACGCGGCCGCGTGGGAGGTGCCGTTCTATGCCGTCAACCACCTCGGGGGGCACCTGGCGGCCGACGTCTACGAGCACGGCCCACTGCCCGAGAGCATCGGCTTGCTGGTGTCGGGCGGGCACACCAACCTGTTGCACGTGCGATCCCTCGGCAAGCCGATCGCCGATCTCGGCAGCACCGTCGACGACGCCGCAGGGGAGGCCTACGACAAGATCGCCCGGTTATTGGGTCTGGGATATCCGGGCGGCAAGGTGCTCGACGACCTCGCCCGTGCCGGGGACCGGGATGCCATCGCCTTCCCGCGGGGCATGACCGGGCCCCGCGACGACCCGTACGCGTTCAGCTTCTCGGGCCTCAAGACCGCGGTGGCCCGCTACGTGGAGAGCCATCCGGATGCGTCGACCGCCGATGTGGCGGCTGGTTTCCAGGAGGCGGTGGCCGACGTACTGACGCGCAAGGCGGTGCGCGCCGCAACCGATCTCGGAGTCTCCACGTTGTTGATCGCCGGGGGCGTCGCGGCGAATTCACGCCTGCGCGAGTTGGCCGAAGAGCGTTGTGCGGCAGCCGGTCTGACGTTGCGGATTCCCCGGCCACGGCTGTGCACCGACAATGGGGCGATGATCGCGTCCTTCGCCGCGCACCTGATTGCGGCGGGTGCACCGCCATCCCCGTTGGACGTGCCCAGCGACCCGGGTCTGCCGATCGTGAAGGGACAGGTTGCTTGACGTCCTCCCCGGGACTGAAGTCCGGGGATTTTAACCCTCCATCCAACCGACTTACGCGGCAGGAGTGGTGAGTTGAGGTTCACGGTTCGCAGACCGCCTACCGGCGAGGTCTCCCCGCGCTGTCACCGCCCGTCCGGCGGCGATGTTGCGTGCGGCGTTGACGTCGGCGTTGCACCGTCCGGCAGTACAGGCTTGGCACTCGAAGACCGCTTGGCTCTTGCGGTTTTCGGGTGCGACATGCCCGCACGCGGAGCAACGTAGCGACGTGTACGCGGCCCGCACTTGCTCGACTCGGCCATAGGCTTTGTGCTGCACCGTTTGACGAGCTGGCTCCAGCCGCTTCGGCTGATCGCGCGGTTGAGCCCACGTTTCTGGGCGACTCGCACGCCGGGTTGATCGACGGTGCCGCGGGCGGAGCGGGTCATCGCCCGCACCTCGAGAGCCTCGATCCTGATGACGTCGAACCGCCGCGCCAGGTCAGTGCTGGACTTCTCGACCCAGTCCTTGCGTCGATCCCTCTCGCGGGCTTTGAGCTTCGCGATCGCCCGTTTCGTCCTCTCACGCCGGTTGGAGCCGCGCTTGCAACGGGCGAGACGCTGTTGCAACACCTTCAACCGTTTCGACTCACCCTGGGTGAGCCCGGGTGAGTGCAGCAGTTCGCCGGTAGACAGCGCGGCCGACACCACAACTCCGCGGTCTATGCCGACCACGCTGCAGTCTCCAGGACCTGTGATTGGGTCGGGGGATGTGTGTAAACGCGACATGCCAGCGGCCGGCCCGGTCACGGGTGATCCGGTAGGACTTGACACCCGCTGGCGACGGACGCGACAGGCGAAACCGCACCCACCCGACCTTGGGCACCCACACCCGCCCGAAGCGACGGTTGAGCCGCTCGACGTGACGCGACTTTAATCCGACCTGTCGAAAGCCTTCGTGCACACTGGCCTTACGCCACGTCGGGCGACGACGTGTTCCCGCGAAAAAACTCTGCATGGCCTGTGCGAAATCCCGCAGGGCCTGCTGTTGCACCGTCTGACTCCCAGCGCGAAGCCACGCGTACTCGGCGCGGGCCTCCGTCAACTAAGCGCATTGCTCCACATAGCCGGGAACCTTGCGACCCGGTTGCCAGTACTGCTGCTGCTCCACCGCCAAGTTCCACACAAACCGCGCGTCCCGGCAATGCGCCGACAGTGCCGCCGCCTGCTCAGGAGTCGGCAACAGTCGAAACCGTGACATGGCCGCACCGTAACCACCTCTACCGACATTTCTTGGCCATGAAACCCACACATTCTGGAGCGGCATCCACCCAGACTGAAGTCCATGAGTTTCAACCACAGGAGAATCCGATGAGCGCAGGCGATCGAGTGGACGTGACCGAACTGCTGTACCGGTACGCCGAGCTCATCGACGCGGGCGATTTCGACGGGGTCGGCGCATTGCTCTCTCGTGCGACGTTCGGTGGAATCGGACCGCAGGGGGTGTCTGGCGCGGAGAACATCGCCAAGCTGTTCGCCGCCACCACCCGCCGGTACACCGACCACGGCAACACGCCACGGACGCGGCATCTGGCGCTGAACCCCATCGTCGAGATCAGCACCAAGATCAGCACTGCGCGAACAGCGACCGCCCGGTCCACCTTCTGCGTCGTCCAGAACACCGAGACCGTGCCGCTACAGCCGATCGTCGTCGGCCGCTACTTCGACGCGTTCGCCTGCGACGACGCCGGCTGGTACTTCACCGAGCGCAAGGTGGACGTGGAGATGGTGGGGGATGTCTCGGACCACTTGAAGGTGGATCCGCGGGGCTTCGACCAGTAGGCACAGACCCTCCCTTGAGTGCTAGCACTCGCGTGTATAGAGTGCTAGGTGGCAGGCGGACAAACCCCCACGCCGGCACCCGCGGCGACGACGCGAGGGCACGGCCGCATGCCGAACACCTGGTAATGCTGGAAATTCGTGAGAGTCCGGGAACAAGCCCGGATCGCACCCCGATCAACTTAGTGGAGGGCTCCATCGTGGCGAGCGTGAAGATAAAGCCACTCGAGGACAAGATCCTCGTTCAGGCCAATGAGGCCGAGACTACGACCGCTTCCGGTCTGGTCATCCCCGACACCGCCAAGGAGAAGCCGCAGGAAGGCACCGTCGTCGCAGTTGGCCCCGGCCGCTGGGACGAGGATGGCGAGAAGCGGATTCCCGTGGACGTGTCGAAGGGCGACACCGTCATCTACAGCAAGTACGGCGGCACCGAGATCAAGTACGACGGCGAGGAGTACCTGATCCTGTCGGCACGCGACGTGCTGGCTGTCGTCTCCAAGTAAGCAGTCATGTCCGCCCCGGAGATCCCCGCACCCGCGGGTGATTTCCGGGGCGGCATGCGTTATGTCTCGACTACGTAG
>JAVRPF010000813.1:0-3546 GCA_032162385.1 Mycobacterium sp. | reverse complement strand
ACGCGTAGCCCGCCAGCGGGATCTTGGTGCTCAGCTCAGCGATCAGGAGTGCCATGACGATCTGGCCGGCCGCGGCTATTGGCCAGGTCCAAATCGATGCGCCGCCGAATTGATTGACGGCGAATCCGTAGTTCAGAAAGATTCCGGTGGAGATGGAGACGATGGAGAAGGAGATCGCGAACAACGAGAAGAAGCGCAGCGTCCGCTTGAGCTCCTGCGCGTAGCCGAAGGACGCCAGCGTCGCGTCGTGGGGATTCGCGGGATTCGGTGGCGCTGCCGTGGAGTTGTTGGTTGGGCGGTCGATCGTCATGGGATCTCCTTGACTCGGCGGGACGGGGTCAGTTGGGGCCGAAGTGTTTTCGCACTTCGGCGAACGCGACCGCGGTGCCGCGTAGTGCTTGATCGATGACTGCGTCATCCATTGCGCAGGACATGAACCAGTTGTGCTTCGGATGCAGATAGACACCGGACCGAAGTGCGGCCTCTGCGAAGTAGGTCATCCGCTCGCGGCCTACGTCTGCTGAGAAGGTCAGATACGGCATGACGTCGGGTCCCGTGTAGGCGATGGTGAGCCCGTTGTCGGCGGCCTGAGCCAGGATGCCCGCCCGCAGCCGTGCGCCCGCACGTCGCATCAGCGACACTCCGCCGATGTCGCCGAGGCGTCGGATCGTGGCGAGCGCCGCGGCCATGGGTGTCGAGTTCATCCAAAAGGATCCGGTGAGGAACACCGTCGATGCCGCGGCGCGTAGGGCTTCCTGGCCGGTAACCGCAGCGAGTGGATAGCCGTTCGCAATCGCCTTGCTCCACGCGCTGAGGTCGGTACGCACTCCGATCGGTTCCCAACTGCCGCCGTGGGCGAGGCGGAAGCCGCAACGTACGTCGTCGAGGATCAGCAACGCGTCACGTTCGTCGCAACGTCGGCGGACGTGCCGGGCGAACTCGATGTCGACGAGGTCCTGATCTTCGCCCTCGACGTGTCGGAAGGGCGTCAGCATGACACCCGCGAGATCACTGCCCGCCGCATCGACGGCACGGTCGAAGTCGTCCCGGTCGTTGTAGTCGAAGTAGCCCATCGCCGCCCGATCACTCGCCAGGGTGCCGGCGGGAACGGGCGTACACCAGGGCGCGGCACCGTGGTACACGTTGCGTGCCACCAGAACCACCGACCGCGACGTATGAGCCCTGGCGATCGTCAGGCACGCGGTGGTGGCATCGGTTCCGTTCTTGCCGAAAAGAATCCAGTCCGCGTCGGTGATCACGTCGACGAGAGTCTCGGCGAGGTCCACCAGGACCGGACCCGGCCCGTCGAGACAGTCGCCCATCTCCATCTGAGCGTGCACTGCCTGCGTGACGACGGGATCGCGGTGGCCCAGAACGACCGGGCCCCAGCTGCACATGAGGTCGACGTACTCCTTGCCGTCGACATCGGTGATCAGCGCGCCCTCGCCTGCCGCGAAGAATTGCGGGTATGCCGGAGACATGTTGCGGATCGCTTGATGCCCGTACATCCCGCCGGGTACGACCTTCGCCGCGCGTCGGGTCAGTTCCACGTCAGCGCTCTTGACCGCGGCAGCTGAGGTCACGTCTCGCTCCTTGTCTGGGAAGTGTCGGATCTGGCTTGTCGGTCATGGTCGGACACTCCGGGCCACAGCGGAAACACTCATTACGCTCGCATTCACAACCAAGACGTTGTGAATGCGCTCAATGCGAGCACCGACATGGCATTGAGACCGTCAATTGGACCTTGGCGCCAGGCGTTTTGCGACAATCGAGTCGTGGACTTCTACAGCGCCTACCGCCACGGCTTCGTCCGCGTCGCCGCGTGCACGCACCACACCACGCTGGCCGACCCCGCGGCCAACGCGGAATCCGTGCTGCGGATGGCGCGCGACTGCCACGACGACGGCGTCGCACTTGCGGTGTTTCCCGAGCTGACGCTGTCGGGGTATTCGATCGAGGACATCCTGCTGCAGGACGGCCTGCTCGACGCCGTCGAGGTCGCGCTGGCCGACGTCGTGGCGGCGTCGGCGGAGTTGTTGCCGGTACTGATCGTGGGCGCGCCGTTACGGCACCGCCACCGGGTCTACAACACCGCAGTCGTGATACACCGGGGCACCGTGCTCGGCGTGGCGCCGAAGTCCTACCTGCCCACCTACCGGGAGTTCTACGAGCGCAGGCAGATGGCGGCGGGCGACGACGTCGCAGGCACCATCCGCGTCGCGGGTGCCGACGTGCCGTTCGGCCCCGACCTGCTGTTCGCGGCCACCGATCTGCCGAACTTCGTCCTGCACGTCGAGGTCTGCGAGGACATGTGGGTGCCGATCCCGCCGAGTGCCGAGGCCGCACTGGCCGGGGCGACGGTGCTGGCCAACCTGTCCGGAAGTCCGATCACCATCGGTCGGGCCGACGACCGCAAGCTGCTGGCCCGCTCCGCGTCGTCGCGCTGCCTGGCGGCCTACGTCTACTCGGCCGCCGGCGAGGGGGAGTCGACCACCGATCTGGCCTGGGACGGCCAGACGATGATCTACGAGAACGGCCTCCTGCTCGCCGAATCCGACCGCTTCCCGAAGGGCGAGCGGCGGTCGGTCGCCGACGTGGACACCGACCTGCTGCGCGCTGAGCGGCTCCGGATGGGCACGTTCGACGACAATCGTCGGCACCACGGTGTGCGCACCGACGCGTTCCGGCGGATCGAGTTCGTCGTCGACCCGCCCACGGGTGACATCGGGCTGCGCCGCGAGGTCGAACGCTTCCCGTTCGTGCCGTCGGATCCAGCTCGGCTGCAACAGGATTGCTACGAGGCCTACAGCATCCAGGTCGCGGGCCTGGAACAGCGGCTGCGCGCGCTGAACTACCCCAAGGTGGTGATCGGGGTGTCCGGCGGACTCGACTCCACCCACGCGCTGATCGTCGCCGCCCGCGCGATGGACCGCGAAGGCAGGCCGCGCAGCGACATCCTCGCGTTCACCCTGCCCGGCTTCGCCACCGGCGAGCGCACCAAGGGCAATGCGATCGCGCTGGGCAAGGCGCTCGGAGTGACGTTCTCCGAGATCGACATTCGCGACACGGCGACATTGATGCTCACCGAGATGGGCCATCCGTTCGCACGCGGCGAGAAGGCATACGACGTCACGTTCGAGAACGTGCAGGCCGGTTTGCGCACCGACTATCTCTTCCGGCTGGCCAACCAGCGCGGCGGCATCGTGCTCGGCACCGGCGACCTGTCCGAACTCGCGTTGGGCTGGTCCACCTACGGTGTCGGCGACCAGATGTCGCATTACAACGTGAACGGCGGCGTACCCAAGACCCTGATCCAGCACCTGATCAGATGGGTGATCTCGGCTGGCCAGTTCGACGACGAGGTCAACTCGGTACTGCGATCGGTGCTCGACACCGAAATCACCCCGGAACTGGTGCCCGTCGGCGAAGACGAGGAGATCCAGAGCAGCGAGTCCGCCGTGGGACCCTATGTCCTGCAGGACTTCTCGCTGTACCAGGTGCTGCGTTACGGCTTCCGCCCGTCGAAGGTGGCCTTCCTGGCGTGGC
>JAVRPF010000812.1:0-3382 GCA_032162385.1 Mycobacterium sp. | reverse complement strand
GCGCGCCAGGTCGAATCGACATCAAGGCAATGAGAGGGCAACTAGTGGCGGTGCTGACTCCTCAGCAGGAGGACTTTCCGCGGTGGTACCAAGATGTCCTGACCAAGGCGAAGCTGGCCGAGAACGGGCCAGCCCGCGGAACCATGGTCATCCGGCCGAACGGCTACGCGATATGGGAGCGGATGCAGGCCGAGGTCGACGGCAGGATCAAGGCCGCCGGAGCGCAGAACGCTTACTTCCCGCTGCTGATCCCGATGAGCTTCTTCGAACGGGAGGCTGAGCATGTCGTGGGATTCAGTCCCGAGCTTGCCGTCGTGACGCATGGCGGTGGCAAGGAGTTGTCCGAGTCGCTTGCCATCCGTCCGACAAGCGAAGCAGTCATCGGCGAATACATGGCCAAATGGGTAGACAGCTACCGCGACCTTCCCCTGCTTCTCAATCAGTGGGCCAACGTCGTCCGGTGGGAACTACGGCCGCGAATCTTTCTGCGCACCACGGAGTTCCTGTGGCAGGAAGGCCACACCGCGCACGCAGGAGAATCCGACGCGCGGCGCTATGCCCGCGGGATCCTGCACGACGTGTACGAGGAGTTCATGCGCAACGTCCTCGCCATGCCCGTGATCGTCGGCCGCAAGACCGCCAAGGAGCGGTTCGCCGGGGCGGCGAACACCATGACCTGCGAGGGCATCATGCGTGACGGCAAGGCGCTGCAGATGGGCACGTCCCACGAGCTTGGCCAGAGGTTCAGCCGCGCGTTCAACATCAGCTACTCCAGCGCCGAGGGCGCGACCGAGCTGTGCTGGACCACCTCGTGGGGTGCTTCGACACGGATGCTGGGCGGACTGATCATGTGCCACGGCGACGACTTCGGGCTCGTTCTGCCGCCGGCGCTGGCACCGGTTCAAGTCGTCGTCATGGTGGTAAAGGACACCGATGGAACGGTCGCCCATGCCGCCGCCGTCCTCGTTGAGGAGCTGAGGGCGCGTGGCGTCCGGGTCAGCCTGGACGACAACGTCACCCAGGCCTTCGGCTGGCGGGCCACCGAGTGGGACTTGCAAGGCGTCCCGATCCGGGTGGGACTCGGCCCACGCGACCTCGCGGAAAACGCTGCGCTCCTGTACCGGCGCGACACCCGCGACAAGAACAAGGTGGGCATCGACAACATCGCCGACGAGGCGCAGCGGCTGACGGGACGCATCCAGATGGACATGCTCGAAGCGGCGACTGCACGCCGCGACGCCGCCATCTCCGACTGCACCACCCTCGACCAGGCGCGCGAGGCAGCGCAGACGGGCGTCGCCCGCCTGCCGTGGGAGTTGGTCGGCACCTCCGGCGAACAGGACCTCGCCACCAATGGCCTGACGGTGAGGTGCCTGCAACGCAGCGACGGATCGCTGGCCGAAACCGATGACGACGCGGGTGCGCTCGCCTATATTGCGCGGGCGTACTGAGTTACGAGCGCCAGGAGGGGTCCATGGAGCGCGGTCACGAGTTCACCATCAACCTGCCCGGCGAGGGCCTATGTCATCAAGCTGCTCGAGGGCGTACAGCTCGTGGAGCAGGACAGCGCAACGATCGGCCGCTGGCCCGCGTTCGACCTGGATGCAAAGGGCAACAGCGAGGCCGAGGTCTACCAGCAGCTGCTGAGCGGCCTGCAGCAGCAGCTCGGCGGCGGCCCTGGCTCGCCGGAGTTCGAGCCCTTCTCGGCCTACGTGCTCGAGCACGGCACACGGCTGTCCGACAAGGAGGTCGCCGCCCGCGAGCTGGCGCAGCTGCGCGAGATCACCGTCCGTTGGCACGTCACGGACGACGAGCAGTACATGGTTCGGCTCTGGCAGGACATCGAGGTGCAGCGCGACGGCGACACGGTCATCGTGCGCGCCTTCGGACTGGAAGCCAGCGGCCAGCAGGTCGGCGAGGCTTTGCAGGCGCTGATCAGAGCCGTCAGGGAGGCCTGCGGCACGCACGACGCGCCGGGCCCCCGCTTCGAGGAGTTCACCGGCTGGGTGCGGTCGACGGGTGAACCCGTGTCGGCCGACGTCCTGGCGCAGGAGGCAAAGGATGAGCAGGCCTACGAGGTTGCGCGCGACACGCTGACCGCCATCACTCCGGACGACATCACCGCCGAGAGCTCGACGGGCGTCCCGTTGCTGGTCGATTTCTGGGCCGAGTGGTGCGGGCCGTGCCGCCAGGTGACGCCGGTGCTGGCCGGGCTGTCCGAGCAGTGGGCCGGACGCATCGTCGTCCGCAAGATCGACGTCGACCAGTTCGAAGGCATTTGGGAGCGGTTCAACTTCAAGGGCATCCCGGCCATGCTCTTGTTCAAGGACGGCCAGGAGATCCACCGCGTGATCGGGTTCGGCGGCAAGAAGCGGCTGGTAGCCGAACTCGAGCCGCACCTCGGTTGAGGCGAGTCACGACGGCCTCGGTCAGCTTCGCCGGCGAATTGACCGGTACTCAGGATTATCCCAGCCAATTCCGAGTGCTTCATCAGCTGTATTGATTCGACGATCGGTTCGCTTTATGACCGTTTTAATCGGGGTTCGTATTCGTCGATCCAAATGGCACCACCCCAACTACACAGCGGTCATCGCCGAGGTGACGGCGCTCCCGTTGGTGCATTCGGCGTGGCTGACCGCGATCGTGTTCACCATTGCCAACGCCCTGGTGCTCAACGTGCGGATCAGAACGGAGAACAGGGCTTTGGGCTACGTGTAAGGCGGGAATGCCGACGTCGGATTCGCTCGTCACGCCCCGGTGACCTGCCTGGGTTTTGCAGACGATTGATTCGTGGCAATAGCGGTGTATGGGTGCGCGCGCCCATACACCGCTATTGCGCATCCTGACCGCCGCCACCGAATTACCTCACCGACGACCAGCGGCCGGCCCACGGGACTCTGGCAGGACCTCCACAGGAAGGACACGTATACAGAATCTATAGGCGGTATCCAAGGAGGCTGAATGGCATACGCGAGCGCCGCGGCGCGAGTCGCTTCCGAGCTACGGTCAGAAATTCTGCAAGGTGAAATTACGCCGGGCTCGAGACTTTCGCAGCAAACCACCGCCGAGCGGTTCGGCGTGAGCCGTATCCCCGTACGCGATGCACTCCAGATCCTCGTCGGAGAGGGCCTCGTGCATCCGGTGTCGAACGCGACCGCGGTGGTGACCGGGTTGTCCATCGCAGAGCTGCAGGAACTGTACGAACTTCGTGAGGCGATCGAGCCGCTAGCCACGCAGCTCGCCGTTCCGAATGTCGGCCGGGCAGACCACATCACGATGCGCAAGCAGCTCGAGATCATGGAAGAGCACGCCGATACCCGCACTTGGTTGGCCGCCAATGCCGCCTTTCACGCCGCGGTGTACGAGCGCGCGGGCCGTCCGC
>JAVRPF010000811.1:0-6002 GCA_032162385.1 Mycobacterium sp. | reverse complement strand
CCTTGCCGCCGCGCTTCTGACTGCGGTACAGGTCGGACTTGGTCCGCTTGGCGTAGCCGGTCTCGGTGATCGTGACGACCACCTCTTCACGCGCGATCAGATCTTCGTCGGCGACATCGCCGTCGGCGGGGATGATGCGGGTGCGCCGGTCGTCGCCGTACTTCTCGACGAGCTCCGCGAGCTCGTCGTGCACGATCGCGCGCTGGCGTTCCGGCTTGGCCAGGATGTCCTCGAGGTCGGCGATCTCGATCTCGATCTTGGCCAGGTCGTCGACGATGCGCTGGCGTTCCAGGGCGGCGAGGCGCCGCAGCTGCATGTCCAAGATCGCCTGCGCCTGGATGTCATCGATGTCGAGGAGTTCGATCAGGCCCTGCCGGGCGACGTCGACCGTCTCCGACGCGCGGATCAGTGCGATCACCTCGTCGAGCGCGTCGAGCGCCTTCACCAGTCCGCGCAGGATGTGGGCCCGTTCGTTGGCCTTGCGCAACCGGTAGGTGGTACGGCGCACGATGACGTCGAGCTGATGGACCACGTACAGCCGGATCAGCTGGTCGATCCGCAGGGTGCGGGGGACACCGTCGACGATCGAGAGCATGTTCGCGCCGAAGCTGGTCTGCAGCTGGGTGTGCTTGTAGAGGTTGTTCAGCACCACCTTCGCGACGGCGTCGCGCTTGATCTCGACGACGATCCGCATGCCGACACGGTCGCTGCCCTGATCCTCGATGTTGGCGATGCCCGCGAGCTTGCCGTCGCGGACCTGATCGGCGATCGAGGTGATGAAGTTGTCGTGGTTGACCTGATACGGCAACTCGGTGATGACCAGCAACGTGCGGCCCTTGGAGTCTTCCTCGATCTCGACCACACCGCGCATGCGAATGGATCCGCGGCCGGTCGTGTAGGCGTCGTGAATCCCTTGCGAGCCAACGATCAAGCCGTAGGTGGGGAAGTCAGGCCCCTTCACGCGTTCGGTGACCGCAGCCAGCGTGGCCTCTTCGTCGGCTTCGAAATTGTCCAGGCACCAGAACACCGCCTCGGAAAGTTCCCGGAGGTTGTGCGGCGGCATGTTGGTGGCCATGCCCACGGCGATGCCGCCCGAGCCGTTGGCCAGCAGGTTGGGGAACCGGCTGGGCAGGACGGTCGGCTCCTGCACCCGGCCGTCGTAGTTCGGGATGAAATCGACTGTCTCCTCGTCGATTTCCCGCAGCATCTCCATCGCCAACGGCGTGAGGCGCGCCTCTGTGTACCTCATTGCCGCCGCCGGGTCGTTGCCCGGCGAGCCGAAGTTGCCCTGGCCGTCGACCAACGGGTAGCGCAGCGACCACGGCTGGGCCATCCGGACCAGGGTGTCGTAGATCGACGAGTCACCGTGCGGGTGGTAGTTGCCCATCGTCTCGGCGACCGACCGGGCGGACTTGGCGTGGCCGCGGTCGGGCCGGAAGCCGGAGTCGTACATCGCGTACAGCACCCGGCGGTGCACCGGCTTGAGACCGTCGCGAACCTCCGGAAGCGCGCGCCCGACGATGACGCTCATCGCGTAATCGATGTAGCTACGCTGCATCTCCTGCTGGATGTCGACCGGTTCGATCCGGTCGGTCTGGCCGTCGTCCGGCGGCAGCGTGGTGTCTGTCATGTGCTCCTCGCTCGTCTATGAGCAGCTCGGGACTTGCGTGAATGGGTCAAACGTCAAGAAAGCGAACGTCTTTGGCGTTACGGGTGATGAAACTGCGGCGCGCCTCGACGTCCTCGCCCATCAGGATCGAGAACAGCTCGTCGGCGGCGGCAGCGTCGTCCAGGGTGATCTGGCGCAGCACCCGGACGGACGGGTCCATGGTGGTCTCCCACAGCTCCTTGGCATCCATCTCGCCCAGACCCTTGTAGCGCTGGATGCCGTCTTCGGTGTTGATCCTCCTGCCGGCGGCCCTACCGGTCTCCAGCAGACCGTCGCGCTCGCGGTCGGAGTACGCGAACTCGGGCTCGCTGCGCTGCCACTTCAACTTGTACAGCGGAGGCTGAGCCAGGAAGACGTGCCCATTCTCGATGAGCGGCTTCATGAATCGGAACAACAACGTCAGCAGCAGCGTCGAGATGTGCTGGCCGTCCACGTCGGCGTCGGCCATCAGCACGATCTTGTGATACCGCAGCTTGGTGAGATCGAACTCGTCGTGAATGCCGGTGCCCAGCGCGGTGATGATGGCTTGGACTTCGGTGTTCTTCAGCACGCGGTCGATGCGCGCCTTCTCCACGTTGATGATCTTGCCGCGCAGCGGAAGGATGGCCTGGAACATCGAGTCACGGCCACTCTTGGCCGAACCGCCGGCCGAGTCGCCCTCCACCACATACAGTTCCGACTTGCGGGGGTCGGTGGAACGGCAGTCCGCCAGTTTGCCGGGGAGACCACCGATGTCCGTCGCGCTCTTGCGGCGCACCAGCTCACGCGCCTTCCGGGCAGCCATGCGGGCCTGCGCCGACGAAACCGCCTTGTTCACAACGGTCTTCGCCTCGGCCGGGTTCGCCTCGAACCAGTGCGTGAGCTGTTCGTTGCAGATCTTCTGCACGAACGACTTCACCTCGGTGTTGCCGAGCTTCGTCTTGGTCTGGCCCTCGAACTGCGGCTCGGACACCTTTACGGACAAAACAGCCGCCAGACCCTCGCGGATGTCGTCCCCGGTGAGGTTGGCGTCCTTCTCCTTGAGGAGCTTCTTGTCCTTCGCGTACTTGTTCACCACGGTGGTCAGAGCACTGCGGAAGCCCTCTTCGTGCGTGCCGCCCTCGTGGGTGTTGATGGTGTTGGCGAAGGTGTGCACCGACTCCGAGTAGCCGGCGTTCCACTGCATTGCGATCTCGACCTCGTGCCCGGGCCCCTTGCCCGAGAAGTCGATGATGCTCTGCTGGATCGGGGACTTCGTGCGGTTGATGTGCTTGACGTAGTCGACAAGGCCGTCCGCATAGTGGAAGGTCCGGTGCTTGACCTTGTGCGGGCCGGACGCCGCGGCCGCGCGCTCGTCGGCAGACTTCGGTGCTTCCGCGACGTCGCTGACGATCTCATCCACGACCTGCTCGGCGGTCACCCGTTCGTCGATCAGGTCGATCGTAAGGCCCTTGTTCAGGAAGGCCATCTCCTGCAGGCGCCGCGCGACGGTCTCGAAGTCGTACTCGGTGGTCTCGAAGATGTTGGGGTCGGCCCAGAACCGCACCGTGGTGCCCGTCTTCCTCGACACCCCGCCCTGCTTGAGCGTGCCGGGCACCGAATGGTCGTAGTACTGAAACCACTCGTGGCCGTCACGCAGGATCGTGACTTCCAGCCGGGTGGACAGTGCATTGACCACCGACACACCGACGCCGTGCAGACCACCACTGACGTTGTAGCCACTGTTCTCGCCACCGAACTTGCCGCCGGCGTGCAGTTGCGTCATGACGACGTCGACCGTCGGGACGCCAGTGGAGTGCATCGCAACGGGAATGCCTCGCCCGTCGTCGGTGACCTGGACGCTGCCGTCGCCGAGGATCTTGACGTCGACCCTGGAGGCGTAGCCGGCCATTGCCTCGTCGATCGCGTTGTCGACAACCTCCCAGACGAGGTGGTGCAGGCCGCGCTCACCCGTGGAACCGATGTACATGCCCGGACGTTTCCGGACTGCCTCCAATCCCTCCAGAACAGTGATCGAATCGGCGCCGTACTCCTTGGGAGCACTCTTCTTCTGGGCAGGCACGTTGAACGCGTCTCCTTGGTCTTTCGCGGGGGAATGCGGCTGAGGGACGGAGGGCCCCTCGCGGTCTGTCGCAAGTCTACCGTCAGGCCCCGTCAGGACTGACTCTCAGGCGGCGTTTCTACACACCTAAATGCGCCGTGCGCGGAATTTCTCGACGAACCTCGCGTCCGGCCGCTCGGGAGAAGCACTTAGCAGACTGACGCGGCTCTCAGCCGCCGCTCATTCAGCGGTCATCCGTACGTGTCGCGGGGGCCGCGTCCGGCGATGTGATATCTGCCCTTGCGCCACGTCGGACCGGTCGGGCCGACGATCCTGAGTGAGGTGACGACGCCGTCCCCGACGGCGGCCGCGATCTTGGCCAGGATCTGCGCCTGCACCATCCGTAGCTGGGTGGCCCACGCCGTCGATTCGGCCTCGACGGTCAACACGCCCTCGCGCAGCGATGATGGATTCGCGTGTTCGGCGATCTGCTGGCCCACTACCGTCGACCACTGGCCGAAGACGGAGCCTTCGGCGACACGGGGGGTCCAGCCTCGGCTGCGGGCGAGGTCCATCGTTGCCGAGGCGAACGTCTGGGGATCCCGCACGTCCGGTCCCGGACCCGACCAGGTGCGTCGCTGCCCGCTACGTCCGGCGACCCGCCGCGCCGGGGACGTGCGGCCGCGGCCGACGTCCTTGCCTTGGCTGCGGGCGGCGCCGCGCGCCTCCTCCAACGTGCGGCGCACCAGATCCATCCCATGCAGATGCGCCAGGTGTTCCGGCGGCCCCGTCGGGTCACCCTTTTCTTCGGACTCCGTCATCCGATCACCTCCGATACTCGACCCGTGTCGTCGTCGCGCATTCCGATCTCGATTCGGCGGGCGTCCCAGTCCGATGGAACGTCGTCGTTGACCGCGGCGGTAACCAGGACCTGTTCGGCCGACGCAGCAACGTTGGCCAGTGCGCGCCTGCGCGCGGTGTCGAGTTCGGCGAAGACGTCGTCGAGCAGCAGCACCGGGTCGCTGCCCTCCGATCGCAACAGCTCGTAGGCGGCCAGCCGAAGACCCAGGGCCATGGACCACGATTCACCATGGCTGGCAAAGCCTTTCGTGAGTTGATCACCGAGCCGCAACTCCAAGTCGTCGCGGTGCGGACCGACCAGACACACACCGCGCTCGAGTTCAGCGGACCTCTTGCGCGCCAGTTCGGCCAGCAGCGCAGCTTCGAAGACCTCCGTGCTCACCGTGCCTGCCGCGGCCTCGGCTTCGATGGTCTCGACCGAACTGCGGTAGCGCACGGCGGCCGCACGCGAGGACGGCGCCAGCAGTTGGTAGGCCTTCTCGACCTCGGGCGCGACCTGGTTGACCAGATCGACCCTGACGGCGATGAGTTGGGCACCGTAGGTGGCGAGGTGCCCGTCCCACACGTCGAGGGTCTCCAAGGCGCTGGAGTCGCCCCGGAACCTACCGCCCGCCGCGGTCTTCAGCAGCGCGGTGCGCTGACGGAGCACCTTGTCGTAATCCGCGCGGATGCCGGCGACCGTCGGCCGGCGCGTGGTGGCCAACTCGTCGAGATAGCGCCGTCGTTCGCCCGGCTCTCCGCGTACCAACGCGAGATCCTCTGGCGCGAACAAGACTGCCCGCAGCACCCCCAGGATCTCGCGGGCGGCTCGCACGGGGGAGCGGTTCAGCCGCGCCTTGTTGGCCCGGCCCGCGGTGATCTCCAGATCGACCGCGAGCTCGCGTCCCTCGTTGACGACGATCGTCGAGACCACGGCCCGCTCTGCTCCCGACCGGATCAAGGGTGCGTCCGACGCCACCCGGTGAGAGCTCAGCGTAGCTGAATACCACAGCGCCTCAATGAGATTCGTCTTTCCGAAGCCATTGGGGCCGACGAACACCGTGCGGCCGGGATCCAGATCCAGCTCGGCCCTCGGCCACGACCGGAAGTCGGTCAACCCCACATGTCGAACGAACAAATCCCAACCCCGAGTCGATTCTCTCCTGCCGGCCGGATTATCCGGATTTACTTATCCTTTGGACGGCGTGGCCACCGAACTGGTTCCGCAGCGCGGCGACGGCCTTCATGGTCGGCGAGTCGTCCTGCCGCGACAGGAATCGCGCGAACAACGATGCCGCGATACCCGGCACCGGCACTCGCAGCCGGATTGCTTCCTCTACCGTCCAGCGACCCTCACCGGAATCGTCGGTGTAGCCGGTGATGTCGGCCAGTTCCGGATCTTCCTTGAGTGCCTTGGCCAGCAACTGCTGTAGCCACGACCTCACCACGGTCCCATTGGTCCAGGCCTGGTAG
>JAVRPF010000810.1:0-9632 GCA_032162385.1 Mycobacterium sp. | reverse complement strand
CGCCGCACCGTCGTTCGCTGACAGCGCTACGGGTGACCCGATATCTGGTGGACAACCAGCGCATACTTAGTAGTGATGACTGGACCTGATCCCCAGCCCCGCAAGCCCGTGATCCTCACCGTCGACGCCGATCCTGCCGTCTCCCGCGCCGTCGCACGTGACCTTCGTCGACACTACGGCGAAAACTACCGGATCGTCCGGGCCGAGTCCGGGCAAGACGCGCTGGAAGCGCTCAACGAGCTGAAGCTGCGCGGCGACACCGTGGCGGTGTTCGTAGCCGACTACCGGATGCCGCAGATGAGCGGCATCGAGTTCCTCGAAGCGGCGATGGACCTGTACCCGCTGGCCCGCCGGGTGCTGCTGACCGCGTACGCCGACACTCACGCCGCGATCGACGCGATCAATGTCGTCGACCTGGATCACTACTTGCTCAAGCCGTGGGATCCGCCGGAGGAGAAGCTCTACCCCGTCATCGACGGTCTGCTCGAGGCATGGCGGGCGGTCGGCGACCGCGCCATCCCGCACACCAAGGTGATCGGCCACCGGTGGAACCCACGGTCGTGGGAGGTGCGCCAGTTCCTGGCCCGCAACCAGCACACGTTCCGGCCCTTCAACTCCGACGAGCCGAAGGGCAGGCAACTGCTCGACGCCGCGAACCTGGACGGACACCAGCTCCCCGTCGTCATCACCGAGGGCGGTGAGACGCTCGTCGATCCGACCAACGGTGAACTCGCCGCCATGCTGGGGCTGTCCACCGAGCCGTCGCTGCCGATGTACGACCTGGTGGTCATCGGCGGTGGGCCCGCGGGCCTGGCCGCGGCGGTCTACGGCGCCTCCGAGGGGCTCGGGACCGTGCTCATCGAAAGCACCACGACGGGCGGGCAGGCCGGGCGCAGCTCGCGGATCGAGAACTACCTCGGCTTCCCCACCGGCGTCTCGGGCGCCGAGCTGACCACGTCGGCACGCAGGCAGGCCGAGCGGTTCGGTGCGGAAGTGATCACCACCCGGCAGGCCATCGGACTCGAGGTCGGCGGGTCGGCACGCAAGATTCAATTCGAGGACGGCAGCACGATCGGCGCGCAGGCCGTGATCCTGGCCACCGGGGTCGAGTACCAGCAACTGCGGGTCACTGGGTGCTGGGACAACCCCGACGACGTCGAGGGGTGCAATTACGTCGGCGCCGGCGTCTATTACGGCGCATCGGTGTCGCAAGCCGCGGAGTGCAGGGACGAAGACGTCTACATCGTCGGCGGCGCCAACTCGGCGGGCCAGGCGGCGATGTTCATGTCGAAGGAGGCGAAGTCGGTGACGCTGCTGGTGCGCGGGCCGTCACTGGAGACCTCGATGTCCTACTACCTCATCCAGCAGATCGAGAACAACCCCAAGATTCACGTCCGGACCTGCACCGAGGTGGTCGACACGTGCGGTGAGGACGGTCACCTGTCGGGTCTCTGGCTGCAGAACAGGCAGACCGGGGTGTGCGAGCGAGTCGACTGCGGGCGGCTGTGCTGCTTCATCGGGGCAAGCCCGCGCACCGAATGGCTCGACGGCGTCGTCGCCCGCGACGACCACGGCTTCATCCTCACCGGACCCGACCTGAAGGACGTCTGCGGCTGGACTCTGGACAGACCGCCGCACCATTTGGAAACAAGTGTGCCCGGTGTGTTTGTTGCAGGGGATGTGCGCGCCGAGTCCGCGAAGCGTGTTGCGGCGGCCGTCGGCGAAGGTTCGATGGCCGTGATGCTGGTGCATCGCTACCTGGCCGAGGCTTAGGAGGAACCCCGTCATGGGTGAGAAGTGTCTGCCGGACGAACTGCGAACGCTGTTCCTGTTCGAGTCGCTGTCCGACGAACAACTCGCGACGCTGTGCGAGAACGGCCACATCGCCACGTACGAGCCGGGCCCCATCTGCATCGAGGGTGAGCCCGCGACGTGCTTCTACGTGTTGATCGAGGGCGAACTGGTGATGTCGAAGCGCTCGGGCGGCGACGACATCGAAACCAACCGGACCTCCCAGAGGGGGGTGTACTGCGGCGCATGGTCGGCCTTCGACCCCAACGAAGAGCATCAGTACGAGGCCTCGGTTCGGGTGACCAAGCCGTCGAAGTTCTTCGTGCTCGACGCCGACGCCTTCGGCCGCTTCGTCCAGACCGAGTTCCCGATGGCGGTGCACCTGCTCGAGGGGCACAAGGTCGGCGGCATGCGCACCCGCAAGATCATCGACCAGCGGGAGAAGCTGCTCGCCCTTGGCACCATCACCGCGGGCCTGACACACCAGCTGAACAACCCGGCCGGCGCGAACGCCCGCGCCGTCGCCGACCTCCGCGACCGCGTCGGCAAGATGCGCCACAAGCTGGCCATGCTGGCCGACGGCAAGTTCAGCCCCGAGGCGCTGCGGGTTCTGGTCAGCGTCCAGGACGAGGTGGCTGAGCAGGTGGCCAAGTCCAAGTCGCAGGAACTCAGCGCGCTGGAGGCCTCCGACCGCGAGGATCAGCTCGGCGACTGGCTCGAGGACCACGGCATTCCAGGGGCATGGGACTACCCGTCGACGTTCGTCGAGGCCGGCCTCGACATCGACTGGCTGGAGCGGGTCTCGGCGTCGGTTGACGTGGTGGATGCGTCGGCGTCGCTGCAAGGTGCCATCGGCTGGCTGAAGTACACCATCGAGACCGAGCTGTTGATGAATCAGATCGCGGAGGCCAGCGACCGGATCTCGGCGCTGCTGGCGGGCGCCAAGCAATACTCGCAGATGGACCGCGCGCCCTACCAGAGCGCCAACGTCCACGACCTCCTGCGCAGCACCGTGATGATGTTCGGCGACAAGGTGGGCAAGGACAAACCGGTCAACCTGCGTAAGGACCTGGACACGTCCCTCCCCGAATTACTTTGCTACCCAGGCGATCTCAACCAGGTATTCACGAACATCATCGACAATGCGCTGCAGGCCATGGGGGGACACGGCACCCTGACCATGCGTACCTCCCGCGCCGGCGACGACTCGATCGAGGTCCAGATCTGCGACGACGGTCCGGGTGTGCCCGAAGAGCTGATCGAGCGCATCTTCACCCCGTTCTTCACCACCAAGCCGTTCGGCGAGGGCACCGGGCTGGGCCTCGACCTGGCCTGGCGGATCATCGTGGAAAAGCATCACGGCACCCTGCGGGTGGAGTCCAAACCCGGTGACACCCGCTTCATCATCGTGTTGCCGCTGGTCGCTCCCGGGCCCCCGGAAGAAGCCATCGTCACCGAGTAGTCGCAATCCGATGCCGCACTTCGCGGCGAAGTTTCAGATCAGCCCGATCGAAACGGAATAGCCACGACGATGCGGCGGGTTGACCCAACCATGACGAAACCCAATCTCGGCAAGTTTGGCGTGTTCGGTCGCGGCGCGACCCCCGAGCAGGCCAAGGAAATCGAAGCGCTGGGCTATGGCGCCATCTGGGTCGGCGGTTCGCCACCCGCCGAACTCGACTGGGTCGAACCGATTCTCGAGGCCACCACCACGTTGCAGGTGGCCACCGGCATCGTCAACATCTGGACCGCCGCGGCGCGACCCGTCGCGGAGTCCTTCCGCCGCATCGACAAGGCATACCCCAACCGGTTCCTGCTCGGCATCGGCGTGGGCCACCCCGAGGCGCACACCGAATACAAGAAGCCCTTCGACGCGCTCACCGACTACCTCGACGAGCTCGACGAGTACGGCGTGCCCAAGGACCGCCGTGTCATCGCCGCGCTGGGACCACAGGTGCTCAAGCTGTCCGCCCGGCGCAGCGCGGGTGCGCACCCCTACCTGACCACGCCCGAGCACACCGCCCAGGCGCGCGAGCTCATCGGACCGGGCGCGTTCATCGCCCCAGAGCACAAGGTGGTCCTCACCACCGATGCCGACCAGGCGCGGGCCGTCGGCCGCAAGGTGCTCGACCTGTACCTCGGTCTGGCCAACTACCTGAACAACTTCAAGCGGCTCGGGTTCACCGACGACGACATCGCCAGGCCGGGCAGCGACAAGCTGGTGGACGCGTTCGTCGCCTACGGCACCGTCGACGCCATCGCCGCGCGACTCAACGAGCACCTCGCCGCGGGCGCCGACCACGTGCCGGTTCAGGTGTTGACGTCTGCTGACAAGCTGGTGCCTGCGCTCGCCGAACTCGCAGGGCCGCTCGGCCTGCGCTGAGCTGACCCCAACCCGAAGGGACCCGCATGACCGACGCAGTAGCCCTCAAGCCCGGCCTCGGCCGATTCGGCGTCTGGACCCTTGGGGCTCCCACCCCGGAGCAGGCGGTCGAGATCGAGAAGCTGGGCTACGGCGCGCTCTGGGTCGGCGGATCACCCGCCGCCGGCCTGGCCTTCGTCGAGCCGATCCTCGAGCAGACCGAGACGCTGCAGGTGGCCACCGGGATCGTGAACGTGTGGACGGCGGCGGCCGAACAGGTCGCGGAGTCCTATCACCGCATCGAAGGCGCCTACCCGGGCCGCTTCCTACTGGGCATCGGCATCGGGCATCCGGAGCACACCGAGGAGTACCGCAAGCCTTACGACGTATTGGTTGAGTACCTGGACGCGCTGGACACCGCCAATGTGCCGACCAGTCGGCGGGTCGTTGCGGCGCTGGGGCCCAAGGTGCTCAAGCTCGCCGCCAAGCGCAGCGCGGGTGCACACCCCTACCTGACCACTCCCGAGCACACCGCCCAGGCCCACGCACTCGTCGGCAACACGGTGTTCCTTGCGCCGGAGCACAAGGTGGTACTGGCCAGGGACGCGGCGCAGGCGCGCGCGATCGGCCGCGAGACCGTGGACTTCTACCTGAACCTGAGCAATTACCTGAACAGCTGGAAGCGGCTTGGCTTCACCGACGCCGACATCGCCAAACCGGGCAGTGACAAGCTGATCGACGCAGTGGTCGCGCACGGCACCCCCGAAGCGATCGCCGCGCGCCTGACCGAGCATCTCGACGCCGGCGCCGACCACGTCGCGATTCAGGTGCTCGGCGGCAAGGACGCGCTGCTGCCGACGCTGGCCGACCTGGCAGGCCCGCTGGGATTGTCGCCGACGTCGTGACGCAGCTGGGACGCGTCGGGGTCTCGGTCGGCGAGACCGTCACCGTCGAGCAAGCGCGCGAAGTGGAGCGGCTGGGCTACGCCACGCTGTGGGTCGGCGGATCGCCCGCCGCCGAGCTGGCCTTCGTCGAACCGCTTCTGGGACAGACCACCACCCTGCAGGTCGCCACCGGCATCGTGAACGTCTGGTCGTCGCCCGCCAAGACCGTCGCCGACTCGTTTCATCGCATCGAGGCGGCCTACCCCGGCCGCTTCCTGCTGGGCATCGGCGTGGGCCACCCCGAACACACCGCCGAGTACCGCAAGCCCTACGACGTGCTGGTCGACTACCTCGACGAGCTTGACGCCGCTGGGGTGCCCGCGTACCGCTGGGTACTCGCGGCGCTGGGGCCGAGGATGCTGAAATTGGCCGCGCGGCGCAGCGCCGGGGCTCACCCCGCGTTCAGCACTCCCGAGCACACCGCACTGGCGCGCAAGGCGCTCGGCAGCGAAAGCCTGCTGGCGCCAGCGCAAGCGGTGTTGATCAACCCCGACCCGGATGCGTCCCCGGCTGTCGGACGGCAGTTCACCGCCGACTACCTCGGCCGGATCAACTACGCCACCAGTTGGCGGCGACTCGGCTTCACCGACGATGATCTGACACCGCCGGGCAGCGACCGGTTGATCGACGCCCTGCTGGCACACGGCACCGCGGAAGCCGTCGCCAAACGGGTGAACGAACACCTCGGCGCCGGGGCGGATCAAGTAGCGGTTCTGCCGGCCGGCCCGGCGAACCTGTTGCCTACCCTCACCGACCTGGCCGGCCCGCTGGGCCTGTCGGCTAAGGAGTAGATCCGGAGCCCGTTATGGTTGAACCATGCGGATGCTCGTCACCGGCGGCGCCGGCTTCATCGGCGCCAACTTCGTCCACGCCATGGTGCGCGAGCACCCCGAGGTCGCGGTGACGGTGCTCGACGCCATGACCTACGCGGGCAGCCAGGAGTCGCTGGCGCCGGTGCAGGACGACGTCGAACTGGTTCGGGGCGACGTCACCGACACCGAACTGATCGGCAAGCTCATCGCCGAATCGGACTCCGTCGTGCACTTCGCCGCGGAGACACACGTCGACAACGCCTTGGCCGATCCGGAGCCGTTCGTGCGCACCAATGTGATTGGCACGTTCACGATCCTGGAAGCCGTGCGCCAGCACGGGATTCGATTGCACCACGTGTCGACCGACGAGGTGTACGGCGACCTGGAGCTGCACGACCCGCGCCGCTTCACCGAGGGCACGCCCTACAACCCGTCGAGTCCGTACTCGTCGACCAAAGCCGCCGCCGACATGCTGGTGCGCTCCTGGGTGCGGTCGTACGGCGTGCGGGCGACCATCTCGAACTGCTCCAACAACTACGGCCCGTATCAGCACGTGGAGAAGTTCATCCCACGCCAGATCACGAACGTGCTGACAGGCCGACGGCCCAAGTTGTATGGAACCGGCGCCAACGTGCGCGATTGGATTCACGTCGACGACCACAACCGCGCGGTGTGGCGCATCCTCGCCGATGGTGCGATCGGCCGGACGTATCTGATCGGGGCCGACGGCGAACGCGACAACCTCTCGGTGATGCGCGCGGTGCTGCGATCGATGGGTCGCGACGCCGACGACTTCGACTTCGTCCCCGACCGCGCAGGCCACGACGTCCGCTACGCGATCGACCCGTCGGCGCTGCGCGACGAATTGGGTTGGGCGCCAGAGCACACCGACTTCGAGGTGGGCCTGCGGGACACCATCGACTGGTACCGGGCCAACGAATCCTGGTGGCGACCGTTGAAGGACGGGTCCGAGGCGGTCTACCAGGAACGCGGCCAGTGACGTTCCGCGAGCTCGCCGTGCCGGGCGCGTGGGAGATCACCCCGACGGTGCACGGGGACGAGCGCGGCGTGTTCTTCGAGTGGTTCACCGATCGCGAGTTCACCGCCATGACGGGACATCGCCTTGACCTTCGGCAGGCCAACACGTCGGTGTCGTCGGCGGGCGTGCTGCGCGGTCTGCACTTCGCCCAACTGCCGCCGAGTCAGGCCAAGTACGTGACGTGTCTGCGCGGCGCTGTGTTCGACGTGGTCGTCGACAACCGGGTCGGCTCGCCGACGTTCGGGCGCTGGGACTCGGTGCTGCTCGACGATCGGGACCACCGGTCCGTGTATCTCGCCGAGGGTCTCGGCCACGGCTTCGTTGCCCTGCAGGATGATTCGACCGTCTCCTACCTGTGCTCGGCCGGCTACGACCCGCAACGCGAGCACACCATCTGCCCGACCGATCCGGCCATCGGGATCGACTGGCCCGTCGCCGACCCGACGCTGTCCGACCGCGACGCCGCCGCGCCAACGCTGGCCGAGGTTCAGGCCGCCGGCCTGCTGCCGACGTGGGATGACGCGCGGGCGTTCGTCGACGAGCTGCGCCGAGGGCGTTCGGCGAAAGGGGCGCGGTGATGATGGCCGCCGTCCGCGCCAACGGTCAGGCCGCAGCCGCGGACTACCGCCGCGGCGCCGACGGGGTGTACCACGCACACACGATGCACGTGTTGACCGAGGACGAGGCCGGTGCCATCGCCGCGATCACCGTCTTCCTCGATCCGGAGCTGTTCGCGGCTGTCGGGTTACCGGCGACTCGGTGATCGCCTGAGGCGCAATGCGGCGACGAAGAGGACGAGCGTGAGTAGCTCGGCACCGACGCTGATCGCCGCGTGCGGCGCGGGCTGCCAGCCGCGCTCCGTGAAGCCGAACAGTCCGACGGTGCGCGACAGACTGAACGCGATCAGTGAACCGGCCGACGTCAGCACCGCCCGCCCCCCAGCCATGAAGGCCCGCCGAGTGCGATCAACACCGCCAGGGCGGCGAAAACGGATGCCTGCACCAGGAATCCGGGTCCGATGACGGGGATTTCGCGGTACCCGTGAACGTAGAGCACTGCATGGCTGGCGGCGCTCACCGCCAGCGACGCGGGCATCCCGAATCTCAGTGCCAGGTTCATGGCAGCGCCCTCTCCTTCAGGGCGAGTGCCTGCTGACCCTTGGTGTAGGCGACTTCTCTGATACCGAGCGCGTCGTGCAGCTTGCCCGCCGGCAGGGTTAGCGGCTTGGGGGCAGGGCCGTCGCCTGGATGCGGCAGCGGGTAGGCAGTGGTGGTGCCGCTGAAAAACCTCACGTTGCCCTCGGTCTTCGAGAAGACCTGGTGCACATGGCCGTTCAGACAGGTGACCGACGCGAACCGGCGTAGGTAGGACAGCGCCTGAACGGCGTCGTCGGTGCCCCATCCCCAGGCCGGGTACATCGCGAACAGGGGGATGTGACTGAACACGATGATCGGGGTGTCGCTGGACAGCGGTGCGACGTCCTTCTGGATCCAGTCGAGCTGATCCCGGCCGAGGTGGCCGAGCTTGGTCATGTGCAGGGTGTTCACCAACGCGATGACGTGCACGCCGGCGATGTCGAAGCTGTACCAGCCGTCGCCGCGGGTCCCTGAGCCGAATGCGGCGCGGTACTTCTGGCCCGCGTCGTCCTGCATCACCGCGGCGACGCGCGTGGGTGCCGTGCTGATCGCCTCCTCACTCTCCGCAGGTGCAGCGATGTCCTCGATCTCGGTGATCTCGCGACCCATCGTCGCCCGCCAGTGCGCCGCGAGGACGGTGCGCGCAGTGTTGCGCAGGTAGGCGCGCACCTCCGCGACGCTCGCCGTCAAGCGCAGCGGACGCAGCGCGGCGAGGAACACCTCGGCGGTGAGATCCTCGGCGTCGGCCCCGGTTGCCGACCCTGCCGAAGATCGTGCGGCAAACCCAGGTCGCGTTGTCTTCGTAGACGGCCTCCAGTCGGGATACCGGCCGTCCGAGACCACCCGAAGGGGGCGCGGGGGCGCCCGGTCGCGTCTCGCCTGTCTTGGTCGGGAAGGCCGTGCAACAAGGAATAGGGACACGGGTTACACCCGACTCTGGCTAGTACCGAATCAGACGACCCCGGCGCTGGTCTCGTGAATACCCACGACTCCCAGCACGTTCACAGCGCTGCCCGCCTGCGCACCTTGCAAGCCCAGCGCCGAGTTACTAGGATGTCCTAGTATTCGTTCGCAGGTCGTTCTCAAAGGGCAGGTCATGACCACACAGATTGCACACTTCATCGGCGGTGAGCGCACGGCGGGGACGTCCACCCGCACCGCCGACGTCCTCAACCCCAGCACCGGCGAGGTCCAGGCGCAGGTCGCGATGGCCTCGTCGGCTGACGTCGATGCCGCCGTCGCCTCCTCGGTCGAGGCGCAGAAGGACTGGGCGGCCTTCAACCCCCAGCGCCGCGCCAGGGTGATGATGCGGTTCGTCGATTTGGTCAACCAGAACATCGACGAACTCGCCGAATTGCTCTCCCGCGAGCACGGCAAGACCGTCGCCGATTCGCGCGGCGACATCCAGCGCGGCATCGAGGTCATCGAGTTCGCGATCGGCATCCCGCACCTGCTCAAGGGCGAGTACACCGGGGGCGCGGGCGGTGGTATCGACGTCTACTCGCTGCGCCAGCCGCTCGGAGTCGTCGCGGGCATCACGCCGTTCAA
>JAVRPF010000809.1:0-2740 GCA_032162385.1 Mycobacterium sp. | reverse complement strand
GCGACCTGACCGACGACGAGCGTGCCACCCGCCGCGCCGCGGGCCGGGCTCCCGCGCTGCGGTTGCGTTCCAGCGTCGGCGAGTACACCGTGACCGATCTGCTGCACGGCAGTTACACCGGCCTCGTCGACGATCTGGTGCTGCGCCGCGGCGACGGCGTGCCCGCCTACAACCTGGCAGTGGTGGTCGACGATGCGGCGCAGGGCATCGACCAGGTAGTGCGGGGTGACGACCTGCTTTCGTCATCGCCGCGGCAGGCCTACCTCGGCTCGCTGCTGGGGTATCCGGAGCCGACCTACGCACACGTGCCCCTGGCGCTGAACGCCGCGGCGAAGCGTCTGGCCAAGCGCGACGGCGCGGTGACGCTGGCCGAACTCGGGATCGAGCAGGCGCTGTCCCTGATCGCGGGCTCGCTGGGGTTCACCGCGACTACGATCGACGGGATGCTGGCCGAGTTCGATCCGTCCCGTTTGCCCCGGGAACCGTGGACATACGGGCCCAACTGAGCAGAACCCTTCTTCAACGCTGAGCACCTTGCTAGGTTCCGGCCGTGACCCACTACCTTCGTCGAGCGCTGCTCGCGGTAATCCTGTTGGCAGCGGTGCTCGCTGCCGCGGCCTGCGGGGCGCCCGATTCCGACAAGGCGGACCGGATACAGTCCGCCGGCGTCCTGCGCGTCGGCACCGAGGGCGTGTACGCACCCTTCAGTTACCACGACGAGAGCGGGCAACTGGTCGGCTACGACGTCGACATTGCGAAGGCGGTCGGTGACAAGCTCGGCGTGAAGGTCGAATTCGTTGAAACACCATGGGATTCGATGTTTGCGGCGCTGGAGGCCAACCGGTTCGACATCGTCGCCAACCAGGTCACCATCAACGACGAGCGCAAGGCGAAGTACGACCTGTCGGATCCGTATGCGATCGGTCAGGGCGTCATCGTCACCCGTGCCGACGACAACTCCGTCAAGTCGCTGGCCGACCTCAAGGGCAAGATCGCAGCCGAGAACCCCACCAGCAACTGGGCGGAGCTGGCGCGCGCCAACGGGGCCCGAGTCGAATCCGTCGACGGTTTCGCCCAGGCCATCAAGCTGCTGAACCAGAGCCGGGTGGACGTCGTCGTCAACGACAGCATCGCGGTGTACCAGTACCTCGCCGAAACCGGTGACAAGACGGTCAAGATCGCCGCGGAGACGGACGAGAAGAGCGAGCAGGGTTTCGCCGCACGTAAGGACAGCGGACTGCTGCCGGAACTGAACAAGGCGCTCAAGGATCTGAGTGACGACGGCACGCTGCCGAAAATCTCGGAGAAGTACCTGAAGGCCAACGTTTCCGGTGCGCCGGCGCAAGCAGGCCAGCAGGGGGCGCAGCCGCGGTCCGCCTGGAAGCTCATCGCCGACAACCTGTGGCCGTTGGCCAGGGCCGCGATCACGGTGACGATCCCGCTGACCATCATCAGCTTCATCCTCGGTTTGGTGATCGCACTCGGTGTCGCGCTGGCCCGGCTGTCGAAGAATCCGGTGGTCTCCAACATCGCCCGGTTCTACATCTCCCTCATCCGCGGCACGCCACTGCTGGTGCAGCTCTTCATCGTGTTCTTCGCGCTACCCGAGTTCGGCATCAGAATCGACCCGTTCCCCGCCGCCATCATCGCGTTCAGCCTCAACGTGGGTGGCTACGCCGCCGAGATCATCCGGTCGTCGATCCAGAGCATCCCGAAGGGTCAGTGGGAGGCGGCCGAGACGATCGGCTTCAATTACGCCGGTGCGCTGCGCCGCATCATCCTTCCGCAGGCCGCCCGGGTAGCCGTCCCGCCGCTGTCGAACACACTGATCTCACTGGTAAAGGACACGTCGCTGGCGTCGACGATCCTGGTGACCGAACTGTTCCGCACAGCTCAGAACGTGGCGGCGCCGACCTTCGAGTTCTTTGCCCTCTACGGCACGGCGGCCGTCTACTACTGGGTGATCTGCCTGGTTCTCTCGTTCGGCCAGAGCCGCCTTGAACGCCGACTGGAAAGGTATGTGGCGCGATGACTGACAACGGAGCCGAAGACAGTGCCCCTGAGAACGCCGAGAAGACGGACGAGGTCGAGTACCGGGTCACCGCCGAAGGCGTCGAGAAGGCGTTCGGCGACAACAAGGTGCTCAAGGGTGTCTCGTTCACCGTGGAGCGGGGCACGGCGACCGCCATCATCGGCCCTTCGGGGTCGGGCAAGACGACACTGTTGCGCGCGCTCAACGCGCTAGACAGGCCCGATGCCGGAGTGATCCGGGTGGACGACGTCGAGATCGACTTCTCCAAGCCAGCGCCCAAAGCCGAGGTGCGCAAGTTTCAATCGCGAAGCGGCTTCGTGTTCCAGGGACACAACCTGTTCCCGCACAAGACGGTGCTGCAGAACATCACCGAGGGACCGCTGGTCGTGCAGAAGCGGCCGAAGGACGAAGTCATCAAAGAGGCCGTTGAGTTGCTCGACCAGGTCGGGCTGGCCGCCAAGAGGGACCAGTTCCCGTATCAGCTGTCCGGCGGCCAGCAGCAGCGCGTCGGCATCGCCAGGGCACTGGCACTGCGACCCAAGCTGGTGCTGTTCGACGAGCCGACCTCGGCGCTGGATCCTGAGCTGGTCGGCGAAGTGCTCTCGGTGATCAAGGATCTGGCCGTCGAAGGCTGGACGCTGGTGATCGTCACGCACGAAATCCAGTTCGCCCGACAGGTTTCCAATCAGGTGCTGTTCACCGATCAGG
>JAVRPF010000808.1:0-5260 GCA_032162385.1 Mycobacterium sp. | reverse complement strand
TCGTGTCAGTGCTGCTGCGCAACCACGGGCCAGCATCTGAGCGGCGAATTCCAGGGCACTATCTGCGTGACCACCCCGAGGGGTTCATGGATGCCGTACACCAGCCGCCCGTCGGGCAGGTCGGCAGACATTCCCCCGATCTTTCCGGCGAACCCTGCGAAGTACTCGAGGTGGCGGGCAGCGGACTCGACTTCGAAACGGCCTGCGTGATCGGGATACCGGCGTTTCTGGACTCCAATTCCGCGAGGGTGTCGACGTGTTGCCGCATGAGGCCGGCCAAGCGCGAGATGCAAGCACCCCTTTCCCGACCCGGCATCTTGGCCCACGGCCCGCGGAATGCGCGCCAACACGATTGCACGGCGGCGTCCACTTGCTCGGGGGAAGCTGGAGTAACGCGAAAAAGCACCTCGTTGACAGATGGATCCAGGACATCTTGGGCGAGGCCGCCTTCTCCTCTGAGCCAGCGACCCCCTGTCAGAACCTGGGCGTCGTCACCGTCGAGGGGAAAATGCGGCCGTTGGTGTCGGTCGGACGAATATGGCTGCCATCAGAATCTTCTTGAATACGTAATCATTGGGTCGCTGTATACGTATACATACGCGATCGCAGCCGTGTCCACTGATCGAGTCGATTTCTTTCAGTGAACCCAGTCACAATCGGCAATACGCGCTGGCCCAGCGGGTTTGGGCGACGTCGTCGGTTGACCGCGTGACGTTCGCCCGGTCGTCACGACCGGCGGCGTGTCCTATCCGCGGGGCAACGCGGGTCCGGTCAAGGGTGATGAGTTTGCTTGTTGGCAGGGAGATCGTTCCATCGCGCATACGTGTGGTCCTAGAGCGTAGTTCGCTCTTCGAAAACCGCTCTCTGAACTGGGGTTTAGGTGGTGGTCCCGGCCGGTATCGAACCAGCGACCTTCCGCGTGCGAGGCGGTTCAACGCTCCAGGGGGAAGCCGGTTGCCGTTGACACTGCCCCCGCTGGCTGGCGTTTATGTCTACTGGCCAACTGCAAAAGCGCTGGTGCTGGGATGGGTAACGCCGCAGCACTGGGAGCGTGCGCGTCGTTAGAGCACGCTTCCGGCTAGCGGGGATGCGCAGCGGTACCGCACACTGCCAAGCTGACATCATGGTTCTGAACGGTGCACGATGCGTTGCCTAATCGTTGATGACAGCGCGGATTTCGTGAACGCAGCACGTGGCCTCCTCGAGCGCGACGGCATCATGGTGGTCGGCATGGCATCGACCAGTGCTGAGGCGCTTCGATGCTTCGAGGAGCTGAGACCGGACGTGACGCTGGTCGACGTCAACCTCGGTAGCGAGAACGGGTTCGACCTCGCTGAGCCACTTCACCGATCCGGGTTGCCGGGACGATCACCAGTGATAATGATTTCCACCCACACCGAGCAAGACTTCGCCGACATTATCGCGACGAGCCCGGCCATCGGTTTCCTGAGCAAGATCGCCTTGACGCCTGATGCGATCCGCGATCTCGTCGATGCGGCGACGGGCCTCGAGGACGATGACCACCGCCATGACCCGGCGGTCGTCGACGCTCTCAAGCTCGACGACGCCAGGACACCGATGCCACCTGAATCGAAACATTCTGTGCAACAATTGAACTCGCCGCCATATTGAGTATCCACGCTGACGGCAAGCGGGTTGAGCCGACGCAGGCGATCCGCACCACCTCCCGGCAGCGACGGGATCGCCCGCAGTCCGAGGATCGGAGCAATTGCAGCTAGCGTGTACGTCTGGAGTGAGGGTAGCGGGAGGCCTAGATGGCCGTCAGCGCTGACGACATCGGCGCCCCGGACCGCAATTCTGTGAGTCATGGTTACAGCGCCGAATCAGGTGGTCGCCGACGCTGACGGAACCACGCTCGCGTTCGGCCCCCGCCGGCGCGCGAGGTGGGCGGTCGAGACACCGGTGCTTTGTCGCGGAATGATCGGTCGTGCAAGACATGTCGAGCGACGGCGTCGCCCGGAAATCACCATGCGGAAGCAGTCCGACGAAGGGAAGCGAAAATGAGCAGGCTCCTCGAGCGACTATTGATGCGGATCGCTGACGCCCTCGACCGTAGCCTCCTCACGGTGCCCGAGTTGGATGACGAATGGCCGACGCCTGTCGGCCGTCCATGGCCCGCACAGGCCGGCCCGGCCGTCACCGCAGCCGATCAACACGACCGGTAATACTGGAATGGCCCCGCCACGCCGATTGAGAGGTGACCCATGAACAGCAGCGCGTTGTTCGTCGCGGTCTTCCTGGCGTGCGCGGTCGAGGCGGTCGAGGCATTGACCATCGTGCTGGCCGCCGGTTTCGGTCGTGACTGGCGTTCGGCGTTCCTCGGTGTGGGTAGCGCTCTTGCCGTCCTGATAGCCATCGTCGCCGCGCTGGGTCCGGCGCTGTCCCTCATACCACTGGAGGCGTTACGCCTTGTCGTGGGCGGTCTGCTGCTGATCTTTGGTCTGCAGTGGCTGCGAAAGGCCGTCCTTCGGGCCAGCGGCCTCAAGGCGATGCACGACGAGGCCGCGATCTATCGCGCCGAACTGGCCGCCGTTGAGGCCGCCCCGGCTCATCGCCGAGGCATGGTCAGCGACTGGTACTCCTTCACCCTGTCGTTCAAGGGGGTCCTGCTCGAAGGCCTCGAGGTCGCGTTCATCGCGCTGACCTTCGGTGCAAATCAGCGCAACATTCCGCTGGCGGCCATCGCGGCGCTGTCCGCGGTGGTGGTGGTTGCGCTCGCCGGGATCGCGCTGCGCGCGCCGCTGGCCCGTGTTCCCGAAAACACCATGAAGTTCGTCGTGGGAATCATGCTCACGTCGTTCGGAATCTTCTGGGGCGCCGAGGGTGCCGGCGCGACGTGGCCCGGCGCGGACGCCGCGTTGCTCGTCCTGGTTCCCGCCGTCGCGCTGTTCGCCGTCGCGCTGGTAGCCGTTCTGCGCCGGACTGCCGCGCCGGCACTCACTCCAAAGACCGCCGGGGCGGGGTCGTCGTGACCGGCCGGCTGAGGGCATTCCTGCGATTCTGGTACGACTTCGTCGTAGGGGATGACTGGCGAGTAGCGGTCGCAGTCGTCGTCGCGCTGGCACTGACCTACGCGGTCAGCACGACGTCGTTTCCCGCGTGGGCCGTCCTGCCTGCCGCCGTCGCCATCATTCTTCCCGTTTCCCTGTGGCGGGCGGTCCGTCGCTGATGCTGTTTCGTCAATTGGAGTACTTCGTAGCGGTGGCACGGGAGCGCCACTTCGCGCGAGCAGCGGACGCCTGCTACGTGTCACAGCCAGCACTCTCGGCATCGATCGCCAAACTCGAACGCGAACTCAACGTCACGTTGATCAACCGCGGACACAACTACGAGGGCCTGACGCCCGAGGGTGAACGACTCGTCATGTGGGCCAAGCGCATCCTCGCCGAGCAAGAAGCGTTCAAGGCCGAGGTGACCGCCGTCCAGTCGGGAATTACCGGCACGCTTCGGCTGGGATCCGAACCCACGGCATCCACCACCGTTGCCCTGCCGGTGGCCGCATTCTGCGCGGCGCACCCGCTGGCCAAGGTGCGCGCCGAGACCCGATTGTCGACCACGGAACTATCCCGCCAATTGCGCGACTTCGAGCTGGACGTCGCGATCGCCCACTTCGAGCCCGAAGACCGGCTCGGGTTGCACGTGTTTCCGCTGTACGAGGAGAAATACGTCGTGCTGGTCGCCGGAGACCACCTGACACCCCCGGGCCACGTCATGACATGGGCCGACGCCGCCCAGTTGCCGTTGGCACTGCTCACGCCGGACATGCGGATTCGCCGTGTCATCGACAAGGCGTTCGCAGAAGGCGGGACGTCGGTGACGCCGCAGGTCGAGACGGACTCGGTTGCGTCGCTGTATGCCCAAGTGGGCGTGGGAGCGTGGGCGACCATCGTGCCGCACACCTGGCTACGAGCAATGCCGGTGGTCGGCCGGACGAGAGTCGTCCGCCTCGTGGAACCGCAAGCGAGGGCACAGGTTTCGGTGGCGATGCACGCCGCCACGCCTGGATCGATGGTGGCTCGGGCGTTCGTGAGCGCGGCACAGGGCCTATCTCTGGACGAGTTCTTCGACCAGCCGCTGCCGAGCGAATCCCCGCTCAGGTGAGTTGACCCCGGCGACGTCAGTGCGCGTACTGATCCCGTACAGCACGCCGGTCGAGCGCACCCTTGGCCGTGTGAGGCAGGGCAGCAACGACTTCGAGACGGTCGGGCACCTCGAAGGGGGCCAACTGGGTGCGGCAGCACTGCAAGATCTGTTCCGGGCCGACAGTCTCGGCCTGGTCTACGACTACGGCGGCGCCGACGCGTTCCCCGTAGGTCGCGTCGGGGATGGCGAACACGGCCGCTTCGGTAACTCCTTCACACGCGGCGAGGGCGGCCTCGACGTGCTCGGGCGAGACCTTCTCGCCGCCGCGGTTGATGATGTTCTTGATGCGCCCGGTCAGAAAGAGGCACCCGTCGGCGTCCAGTGAGCCCAAATCGCCAGTGCGGAACCAACCGTCGACGAAGTTCTGCGCCGTCGCGCCCGGGTTGTCGAGATAACCGCGGGCGACGGTGGGACCGTGCACCCAAATCTCGCCCTCGGTGCCTGCCGGGCACGTACGCCCGTCGTGGTCGACGACGCGAAGGCGCACCCCGGTTGCCCGACCTACCGATCCTTGCGTCACGGACCCGCGCGCCGGCAGGGGCTGGCTGGTCGCCTGGTGCGCGGTCTCGGTCATCCCGTAGGCGGACAGTACCGGCGCGCCGAAGGTGCGTTCCATCGCCTGGGCGGTGGTCACATTGAGTGGAGCGCTGCAGCTGCGCACGAACCTCAACGGCACGACCTGCGGGCCCGGGTACTCGCGCGCTGAGCGCTGCAGCAGAATCTCATGGATGGTGGGAACCGCGGTGAACCACGTGGCGGCCACCGCCCGCATGTCGTCCCAGAACGTGCGGGCCGAGAACCGTCCCCGCTCGGGCAGCAGCACGCATCCCCCGCTGGCCAGGGAGGCCAGCAGCACCGCGAGCAACCCGTGACCGTGAAACAACGGCATGACGGCGACTGTGGCGTCGTCGGGTCCCAGCTCGTAGCTCCCGCAGATGCTCTGCACGGACGCGGCGACGTTGGCGTGCGTGAGCGGAACCATTTTGGCGCTGTTCGTAGTTCCCGAGGTGAACAGCACGACGGCGTCGTCATGCGTAAGCTCGTGCGCCGCGCCACGAGCGTGCCGCACCAGACCCGTGCCGGTTTCGATCACGAC
>JAVRPF010000807.1:0-3961 GCA_032162385.1 Mycobacterium sp. | reverse complement strand
CCCGGCATCGCGTTCACCGTGCCCGTGGTCGACCCGATGGAGACGATTCGCCCGTATCCGGCCGCTGTCATCAGGGGCACCACCGAGCGGCACATCAGAAATGCCGTCGTGAGGTTGCGGGCCAGCGCCGCATCCCACGCTGCTAGCGACATCTCCGCGACATCGTCGTCGGCGTCCCAACCCGATGTCACCGACGTCATGCCGGCGTTGTTCACCAGCACGTCGACACGGCCCCACCGGTCCAGCGCGGCGCGCACCAGACTGTCGGCCGCCCCGTCGACGGTCAGATCGGCGATCACCCCGACGGCCGCGTCGCCGAGTTCTGCGGACCGCTGATGCACGCGCTCGGAGGTGGCGCCCAGCACCACCCGGCCGCCCTCGGCGACGAGCTCGCGTGCGACTGCCGCACCGATGCCGCCCGGTGCTCCGGCGCCGGTCACGATCGCCACCCGGTCCCGAAAGCGCGCCACGGGTGTAAACCTATCCCGGGTCGGTCGGTCGAGTTCCGTTTTGACCGACCCGCAGGGTGTGGCTTTCAGTGTGTTGACACCCGGCCCACAGCAATAGACACCAAAGGTCCTCAGGCGCCACCACTTTCAACGGGCGGTCGTCGATCGCCCCCAGATTGCCTACCGGCTAGCAGGGGGCACTAAATGGGTGTCAGCGACGACGTCACCGGTCCGATGGCGCGCGAACCTGGAACGGCAAGCACATAGTCAATCGAAGGAAGGTGCACTATGCGAATTGGATTGAAGTACATCACACCGATGTTGGCGGCGGGCGCTGCCGCGGTCGCTATCGGTGCCGCACCGATCGCCGCGGCCGCTCCCGCTCCGGTCCAGCCGGCGACGGTCGCCGCGGCCCCCAGCGTGGAGGCGGCCGGTTGGCACGGCGGCGGCGGTGGTTGGCACGGCGGCGGCGGTGGTTGGCACGGCGGTGGTTGGCACGGCGGTGGTTGGCGGGGCGGTGGCTGGGGCGGCCCTTGGTTCCATCCCTGGGGCTGGCGCTGGTAAGCGGCCGATAACGCGCTCGGTCGAGGTCGTGTTGTCGCGGCCACGACCGCGCCGACCGCGCTCCGCCGGCAGTCGTCAGTGTTGGGGCGCGAAGCGGTAGCCCCGGTCGGTCGAAAGGATGCGTCCGGCGCTGGTGCCGGCGAAATGGGTGCCGAGCACGAGCGCATTCGTCGTCGCCGCCGCTGCCAGCAGTGCGCGCCTTGTCGCTTGGGCCGCGTCGAAATCGGCGTCGCCGCGCGCGGTCCACTGCGGATGACGGCATTTGTGTCAGTCGGGAACCCGGTCGCTATGACCGGCCGGTGTTACGCAGGCTCCAAGGGTGCGCCTAAGTCGTGGTCAACGTGATGGTGTGCCGCCCCACGGGCACCGCCACCGTCGGACCTGCCGCCTGGCCGTCGAGTTGCACGGTCGTATTGGGTGGCATCGCAACGAGCTTGATGCGCGCGGGGGTGTCGGTCGCGACGTTGATCGTCGACGAGGACAACGACGCAAGCCCGGCTCTGTCGACGTCCACGGTAAGGCCCGCGACGTGGGTGAGCTGCAGCGCCAGGAAAGGCATCGCGTCGACAGCCGGCCCGATCCGCCAGACGAGCTCGGTGTACAGGCCCGGTGAGAGGTCCAGGCCGGGTTCGAAACCGCGACGACGCCGCGTGGTGCGGGTGGGGTCCGGCCGCGCATACGACCGCGCGTCGACCGAGGCGGTCGCCCCTCGCGCGGCGGCCGCGTCCGGGTCGGCCGTCAGGTCCGACAACCACCAAACCCGGTGTGGCCCAAGGCCTAGATCGGGCCGCACCAGCTCCGGATACCACGCGAACGTGATGTGCCCGGGGTCGCCCTGACGAAGACCGGTGCCCATGTGCGAAATCGGATCGTCGAACTCGTCCTCCAGCGCCCAGGCGATGTGGTCCTCGAACGGATAGACGGTGAACCGGTAGCGGTACCCGAGCCGGTCGAGTTCGAGAACTTGCTGCAAGACCGACGCGAGCGGCACCAACTCGTCGAGCACGCCGTGGGCGATGACGAACGGCAGCCACCGCCCGTTGACGAGCAGCCGCCAGGTGTCGCCCTCGCGGGCGCAGTGCGAGTCCGGGTCGAGGTCGCCCGGGATGTCCACGTTGGGCAGCAGCCGCACGCCGCAGGTCGGCGGGCCGGCCAGCACGACCGCCTGGGCGAACACCTCCGGATAGGTCAGCCCCAGCTTGTAGGCCGCGTAGCCGCCCATCGAGTAGCCCGAGACCACGGTGCGGTTGGGATCAGTGCCGAGTTGTTCGGCCACCCGCGCCCAGACCTCCCACACGTCCAGCTCGCCCTCGTCGAAATACCAGCACGACGGACCGCGGGCCAGTGGCGTCACCACCACCGAGTCCCGGTCGTCGCAGACTCGGTGCAGCAGCCGCGGGTCGATGGCGGCGAACTGGTTCTGGCCCAACGCAAGTGAGTGAAGCAGCAGTGTCAGCGGCAACCTGCGGCCGGGCGCGTAGGTCACGGGCAGGCACACCGAGTAGGGCTGCACCCGGCCGAGGAACTGCGGCGCGGTGCTCAACACGTCGGTCTCGGCGATTCCCTGCCCCAACTCGACCGACGACACGTACCACCGGGTCGAGGTGCCCCTGACGACGGGCTCGTCGGTGGTGAGTCGATCGGCAAGCTGATCCCAGCGCACGGACAGCGAGAAGTCGGACACGTCGCCGTCGGTAAGGGCGTCGGCCTGCGCTTTGTCGGACCAGAAGTTCAGGTGTGCTTGTTCCTGCTCGTGACCACGGAAGGCGACGTTGTACACGTTGGGCTGCCCGGGCAGCGCGCCGCGGATAAAGGGAACCTCGGCGAACCCGTCGCCCTCGTCATTGGCCAGACCTGACGCCAGCCGTATCGTCCAGGTGCCGGCCGGCCCCACCAGCGCGCGCGGAAGCCGGGCGAGGAACGACCGCGACGCGGTGTCGACGGAGTGCTCGACCGGTGTCGAGGTGTGGGTCGTAAGGTCAATCAGCCGCGCGCCCGCGGCCGAGACCAGAAGTGCTAGGTCGATGCCAGCGGAGCGGACGCCTGCCCCGGCCGGCCAATGGTCGGTAGGTGCTTCCGTCCGTTCCGTGTCGAACGTGAACAGGGCGATCGGGACGGACGGGTCCAGCAGCGTATTCCAGTCGACCCGCCACCACGTGTCGGTGTCGGTGAGCCCGACGGCGGCACGGAAGATGTCGGCGCCGTTGCGGGCCGCAGGGCCCGCGGGGTAGACGTACGTGCCGCGCGGCGGCACCAGCCCGCCGGTCGGGATGCCGACGGGAACGCCGGTGGCCCCGTGGTCGTCGTAGAGGAAATCGGTCCAGAACAGTGCGCCGCCGGCGAAGCGGCTGGTGCCGCAGGTACGCGGGAAATCCTCGCCGAACGGCCAGCTTGCCGGTGCCGGAAGCGCGGGCTCCGGCCGCAGCGCCGCGGCCGGCACCCCTTCGGGCATTCCGTCGATGACCACGAGCTCAGAAGGCGGCGCGGGCGACGCGGGTGTGACCGCATGCAACACGGCATCGGCGACGCCTAGCCCGACGCGGATCGGCAGCAGCGCCAGGTCGAGCAATGACATGACTTCAACCTAGGTGGTTGGCGGAGTGATCGTCGGGTTTGTGGCTTTTTCAAGGGACCTATGCGGGTGAATCGTTTGCCCGGCTAAATACGTTGGCTGAGAGGGTCTTTCACTGCGCGCGCCCACCGAGTGCACGACGAGGTTGTCCCCGTCGGCCGTCCGAGTACTTCGCGCGGTTGCCCGAGTCGCGTACCCGGGAGCGAGCCCTCGCCTAGGCTCGCGGGCGTGAGCGAATCCACGCCGAGCGTCGGGTCGCCGGCGGAACTGGCACAGGCGCTCGAGGCCACCGGCTACCTCGCCGACGACGGCGTCGCGATGGCCGCGTTCCTGGCGTTGCGCATGGGGCGACCGCTGTTCTGCGAGGGCGAACCCG
>JAVRPF010000806.1:0-4379 GCA_032162385.1 Mycobacterium sp. | reverse complement strand
CCCGCGGTCGTCGGCCGGCTGGAGGCGGGGCGCTGCCTGCTCGACCTGCGCACCGTCGCGCCCGAGGACGACGAGCGGCTCGCCCACGCGGTGCGGGCATGTTCGTCGTAGCGACGGCCGGGCACGTCGATCACGGCAAGTCAACGCTGGTGCAGCGGCTTACCGGCATGTGGCCCGACCGGCTCGCCGAGGAGCAGCGCCGCGGCCTGACCATCGACCTGGGGTTCGCGTGGACGGAGATCAGCGGGCGGGCGGAGCCGGGTGGGCAGATGGATCGGCGCGAGTTGGCGTTCGTCGACGTGCCGGGCCATGAGCGGTTCGTGGCTAACATGCTCGCCGGGGTCGGCCCGGTGCCCGCCGTCATGTTCGTCGTCGCGGCGACCGAGGGCTGGATGCCGCAGTCCAACGAACACCTCGCCGCACTCGACGCGCTCGGTGTCCGGCACGCCCTGCTCGTCATCAGCAAGGCCGACCTCGCCGACCCGGCACGCGCGGTCGAGCAGGCGCGGGAACGCTTCGCCGGCACGTCGCTGGCCGATCCGCCCGTCGTGCTGGGCACCGACCTGGACCGGGTGCGCGCCGAACTGGTCGCCCTCACCGACCGGCTCCCAGCACCGGACCGCGACGCCGACATCAGGCTGTGGGTCGACCGCTCCTTCACCGTGCGCGGCGCGGGCACCGTCGTCACCGGCACCCTCGCCGCGGGCACGCTGCGCGTCGGCGACGAGCTCGAGCACGCGGGGCGCCGCGTCACCGTCCGCGGGCTGCAGTCGCTGGGCCGCGACCGCGCCGAGGTGGGCGCCGTCGCGCGCGTCGCGGTGAACCTGCGCGGCGTCGACCGGCGCCAGATCGGACGCGGCGACACGCTCCGCACGCCCGGCGCGTGGCGCGACACCACCGAGATCGACGTCGCGCTGCGGCCGGCCGGCGAGCTGCACCGCCACCTCGTGCTCCACGTCGGCTCCGCGGCCGTGCCGGTCACCGTCCGCCCGCTCGGCACGACGGCAGCACGACTGCGGCTGACGCACCCGCTGCCGTTGCGCATCGGCGACATCGGCCTGCTGCGCGATCCCGGCGAACACCGCATCGCCGCGGGCATCGCGGTGCTCGACGTGGCGCCGCCCCCGCTGCGCCGCCGCGGCGCTGCCAAGGCGCGCGCCGAGGAGCTCGCCACCGGCCGTGCCCGGCCACCGGTCTGCGCGCCAGCAAAAGACTTGCGCGCCATGGGTTTTCAGGTGACAGGCCAACAGGTGGGCGACTGGATCGTCGACTCGCAGTGGTGGGCCGGGCGCCGCGACACCGCGCTTGCGGCGGTGCAGCGCTGGGCCGACGAACACGACATCGCGGCCGGCATGCCGCTGGAGACGCTGCGCCAGCAGGCCGGACTGCCCGCCGCCGAGCTGGTGGCTCCGCTGCTGACCGGCACGCCGCTGCAGGTGGCCGACGGCGTGGTCCGTCCGCCGAACAGTGGACTGCCGGCGCGGGTGGACGAGGCGGTGAGGACCGTGCAGGAGCGGCTGGCCGCCGACCCTTTCCGCGCGCCGGAGGCCGACGAACTGGCCGAGCTCGGACTCGGCCCCCGCGAACTGGCCGCGGCCACCCGGGCCGGGCGGCTGACCCGCATCGCCGACGGCGTCGTGGTCGGGCCCGACGCGCTGGACCGCGCGGCCGCCATTCTGACGACGCTGCCGCAGCCGTTCACCGTCGCCGAGGCCAAGCGCGCCCTGAACACCACGCGCCGCGTCGCCGTCCCGCTGCTCGAACGGCTCGATGCCCGGCACTCGACGCGTCGGGCAGACGACGGCACCCGGACGGTGGTTTGATCGGATGACCGACGGGTAGTCGCGAGGCGGATCCGAGGGAGGGCGGCATGGGCGTCAGAAAGAACGCGGCGAAGCTGATCAAGTCGTGGCCCGTGTACCAACAGCTCACCGGTGACGACGCCCTCGGCCGCGGCAAGGCCGCCCAGTCGTCGCACTCCGCCCACCTAGTGCCGCGCACGGCCGAGGCCGACCGCGTCGCGCACTCGGTCTGCCCGTTCTGCGCCGTCGGCTGCGCGCAGAAGGTGTACGTCAAGGACGACAAGGTCGTCCAGATCGAGGGCAACCCGGACAGCCCGATCTCGCGGGGCCGCTTGTGCCCCAAGGGTGCCGCGAGCAAGCAGCTGGTCACCGGTCCGCAGCGCCTGACGACGGTGCGCTACCGCCCGCCGTACGCCACCGAGTGGCAGGAGCTGGACCTCGACACCGCGATGGACATGGTCGCCGACCGGGTGCTCGACGCGCGCAGCCGCGGCTGGCAGGACTTCGACGCCGACCGCAACACGCTGCGCCGCACGATGGGCGTCGCCAGCCTCGGGGGCGCGACCCTGGACAACGAAGAGAACTACTTGATCAAGAAGCTCTTCACGGCGCTGGGCGCGTTGCAGATTGAGAACCAAGCGCGTATTTGACACAGCTCCACGGTTCCCGGTCTGGGAGCCTCCTTCGGTCGCGGCGGGGCGACGGACTATCAGCAGGATCTCGCCAATTCGGACTTCATCGTCATCTTGGGCTCGAACATGGCCGAGGCCCATCCGGTCGGGTTCCAGTGGGTGATGGAGGCCAAGTCACGGGGCGCGAAGGTCATGCACGTCGACCCGCGGTTCACCCGCACCAGCGCCGTCGCCGACCGGCACGTGCCGCTGCGCGCAGGCAGTGACATCGCCTTCCTCGGCGGGGTGATCAACTACATCCTGTCCAACGAGCTGGACTTCCGGGAGTACGTCACCGCCTACACGAACGCGTCGTTCCTCGTCGACGAGCGGTATCAGGACAGCGAGGATCTGGACGGGCTGTTCAGCGGCTACGACAAGGACACCGCCTCCTACGACCCGTCGACCTGGCAGTACGAGAACACCGAAGCGCACGGCGGCGGCGCCGGATCCAAGGAGCGCAGCTCGCCGTATCAGAGCGGATCCGGTGGCCCGCCGATCGAGGGCGGCGCAGGGGAGATTCCGTCGGATCCGACGTTGCAGCATCCGCGCTGCGTCTACCAGATCCTCAAGCGGCACTACGCCCGCTACACCCCGGAGATGGTGGAGCGGGTCTGCGGCGTTCCGGCCGAACAGTTCCTCGAGGTGGCGCGGACCTGGGCGGAGAACTCCGGCCGGGAGCGGACCGCGGCGCTGGTGTACAGCGTGGGCTGGACGCAGCACTCGGTGGGTGCGCAGTACATTCGCGCCGGGTCGATCATCCAGCTGCTGCTGGGAAACATCGGCAGGCCCGGCGGAGGGATCTTCGCGCTACGCGGGCACGCGAGCATCCAAGGGTCGACCGACGTGCCGACGCTGTTCAACCTGCTGCCCGGCTATCTTGAGATGCCGCACGCGGGCCAGGAGACGCTGTCGGATTACCTCGACGACATCATCGGCAAGAACCAGAAGGGCTTCTGGCACAACGCCGATGCGTACATGGTCTCGTTGCTCAAGGAGTACTGGGGTGAGCACGCGACCACCGACAACGACTACTGCTTCGATTATCTGCCGCGGATCAACGGTGACCACGGCACCTATCGCACGGTGATGGACATGGTCGACGGCAACGTGTTCGGCTACTTCCTGCTCGGTCAGAACCCTGCGGTGGGCTCGGCGCACGGGCGGCTGCAGCGGCTCGGCATGGCCAATCTGGACTGGCTCGTCGTGCGCGACCTCGTCGAGATCGAGAGCGCGACGTTCTGGCGGGACAGCCCGGAGATCGAGACGGGCGAGATCGATCCGCAGACCTGCCGCACGGAGGTGTTCCTGTTCCCGGCCGCCTCGCACGTGGAGAAGGCAGGCACGTTCACCCAGACCCAGCGGATGCTGCAGTGGCGGGAGAAGGCGGTGGAGCCGCCCGGCGACGCGCGCAGCGAACTGTGGTTCCTCTACCACCTGGGCCGGATCCTGCGGGAGAAGCTGGCCGGCTCCACCGACGAGCGGGACCGGCCGATGCTCGAATTGTCTTGGGACTACGCGATGGACGGCGACGAGCCGCTCGCTGAGGACGTGCTGCGGCGCATCAACGGCGTCGACCTGGGCACGGGGCGGGCGGTCGACAACTACCTCGGCCTCAAGGCCGACGGCAGCACGATGTGCGGGTGCTGGATCTACAGCGGCGTCTACGCCGACGAGGTGAACCAGGCGGCGCGGCGCAAACCGCACGACGAGCAGGGCCCGTACGAGCCGGAGTGGGGCTGGACATGGCCGATGAACCGCCGGGTGCTCTACAACCGGGCGTCGGCCGATCCGCAGGGCCGGCCGTGGAGCGAACGCAAGAAGCTCATCTGGTGGGACGCTGAAAAGGGCGCGAAGGGGGAGTGGACGGGCCACGACATCCCCGACTTCGAGAAGACCAAGCCGC